>JBDSXS010000081.1:0-10799 GCA_039926045.1 Ferruginibacter sp. | reverse complement strand
CATCAGAAAAAACATTCCGGGCTCCGGGCGGTTTGATCGTTCCTTTAATTGGCATCGCTGCCATTGTTTGGTTGCTCAGCAGTTTGAGTAAATGGGAGATCCTGTCAACAATTATTTTTATAGCCATAGTTTGTGTGATCTTTTTGATCATGAAGAAATTTAAAAAAGAAAAAGCTGAAGTGGAGATAGCAGGTGAATTATTGTAAAGAAAATAAATAAACTATAAAATAAATAAACCATGTTCCACTCAAAAAAAATAAAGTGTGTAATTTATACAATCTGCAGCTTACTAGCATTAGAAGCAACTTCACAATCCATACTGCCGCCAGTTATTGAATGGCATGGTAAAAGCGAATTGTTGATTGCCAGGTCAAATAATCCCTGGATTACAGATTCGGAAAAATCAGGCTTTGTCACTACGCCTGGTTATAATGAAACCAGGAACTGGTTTAAAAAATTAGCAGATGCTTCCCCGCTGTTAACCATGATCTCCATTGGTAAAAGTGTAGAAGGGCGTGATATATTTATGATCATTGCATCCTCCGAAAAAAATATAACAGCAGCAGCATTAAAAAAATCCAGCAAACCACTTTTACTTGTACAGGCTGGTATTCACTCCGGCGAAATAGATGGCAAGGATGCCGGTATGATGCTGCTCCGTGATATTGCCTTCGGCAATAAAAGCTCATTATTGGATAACGTAAACTTCCTTTTCATTCCCATTTTGAGTGTAGATGCACATGAACGTTCTTCTGCCTATAACAGGCCTAACCAGCGTGGGCCGCAGAATATGGGCTGGAGAACCAATGCACAGAATTTAAACCTGAACAGGGATTATGCAAAACTGGATACTAAAGAAATAAGATCAGTTATAAAAGTCATCAATGAATATGACCCGGTTTTGTACATGGATATTCATGTAACAGACGGTGCAGATTACCAGTACGACATTACGTATGGTGGCATTGGTAAGCAGGGATATTCAAACGGTATCCGCAATTGGTTGGAAAATACACACAAAACTTTTACCGGCAAAGCCTTAACCGATAATGGTCATATTCCGGGGCCGCTGTTAAATGCATTAAATAACAGCGATTTTTCAACGGGCAATATTGTAACTACGGGTGGTCCCAGGTTTTCGGATAGTTATGGCGACCTTCGGCACCTGGCTGCCATACTGGTGGAAAATCATTCTTTAAAACCTTATAAGCAACGCGTGCTGGGTACTTATGTTTTGCTTGAAAGCACTTTAAAACTTTTAGCGACGGAAGGACAATCATTAAAAGAAATTACCAAAGCAGATAAGGCGGTAAGAGTTGTAAAATTTCCCATGGCCTGGAAAGTTCCGCAAATTAAAAATACAGTAAGCTTTGATACAAGATCGAACCCGACAGCTACCGAGACAAACGTAATTGCTCCGGATAGCCTGAGACTTTTGGGAATAGCATCTGCTATTCGCAGATCATCTGTAACCAATGCTGATTACGTGGAATGGCTGGGCAAAGCGATGACGACGACCGTTCCAGATTACAAATCAACAGAAGCTTTTGAGTTTATCATGCGACCAAAAGGATATTGGGTTCCTGCATCCTGCGACGAAGTAATTGAACGACTAAAATTGCACGGCATTAAAATGGACATTACCTCCCAGCCCCGTGAAATAACAGTAGAGATGTACCGGATAACGGGGCATGTATTTGAAGATGATAATCATACACTACAGCCCTTTGAAGGACATATGCAGGTAACCGGTACAACAAAGTCAGAAATACGAAAACAGTTATTCCCACCGGGTTCTGTTTACATTTCAACCGACCAGCCATTGGGTGATCTCGCCATGATGTTACTGGAACCCAGTTCAAAAGATTCTTATTTTAGTTGGGGATTTTTTCATTCCATTTTTCAACGAACGGAATATATGGAAGCCTATGTAATGGAACCTATGGCAAAAAAAATGCTGGAAGATTCACCTGCTCTTAAAAAAGAATTTGAAGAAAAGAAAGCAGCAGACAAAATATTTGCAAACGACCAAAATGCAATCCTTACCTGGTTTTACAGTAAAACAAAATTTTATGATGAACGCTACCTGTTGTACCCGGTTGGCAGGGTATTATAAAATTCATAAAAAAAATAAAATTATTAAATAAATAAACCAATGGCCACAAAAAGATCATTTCCCGGACCTATCCCGATCCTCATGCTGGTTATTATACTGGCTGCAATTGCCACCTGGCTATTGCCTGCAGGCCAGTATAATAAACTATCCATGGTTGGTAAAAATTTCACCATGGTTACCGACACCAATGAAATTACACTACCCCTTGCACAAACCACCCTCGACAGCCTGGGCATCCGGATCAAAATTGAAAAATTTATCAAAGGAGAGATCCGCAAACCGGTATCGGTGCCGGGTTCCTTTACCAAACAAAAGCGGAATCCACAGGGGTTTCTAAGTATTTTACAGGCACCCATCAAAGGTATTATTGACAGCATCGACATTATTTTATTCACCCTTATCATTGGCGGCTTCATGTTTGTTTTCAATGAAACAGGTGCTATGGTAAAGGGCATTACCTGGATCGCACATACCATGAAAGGGCGTGAGCATTGGCTGATCGCTATTCTTACAGCGGTATTTTCTTTTTTTGCAGGATCCTATGGTATGGCTGAAGAAGCCATTGTTTTTTATCCCATACTGGTGCCGCTGTTCCTGGCCGCAGGTTATGATCTGCTTGTTCCACTGGCTATTATTTTTGGCGGTACTTCCGTGGGCTGCATTCCTGCTTTTTCCAACCCGTTCTCCACCATCATTGCTTCCAATGCGGCAGGCATTAACTGGATGGATGGGTTGGGCCAACGTTTGATACTTTGGGTGATCGTTACAGCTTTAATGATTTGGTACATTTTAAGATATGCTGCCAAAATAAAAAAAGACCCCACTGCTTCGCTGGTGCATAAAATCGACGGCGAAGTAAGATCATTGTACGAAGTAAAGATCAGCAACGAAACCAGTACACCCAAACTGGAATGGAAAACAAAGCTGCTCCTGTTTATCTATGTGAGCACTTTTTTAACCATGATCGCAGGCGTGGTTTTTTTAGATTGGTGGACAACCGAAATGTCGGCATTGTTCCTGGCTTCTGCAATTTTGATCGCTGTAATAACCCGCCTGGATGAAAAAATATTCATCCGTGAGTTTATTAACGGGGCTGCAAGTTTATTGGGGGTTGCATTTATCATTGGGGTGGCAAGGGGAGTTACCATTGTTTTAAATGAAGGGCATGTAAGTGACTCCATATTATATTATACCGCCAACATGGTACAGGGCATTCAACCGGCATTCTTCATCCTGGGACTGCTGCTGTTTTATATTGTATTTTCTATTTTCATACAATCCTCATCGGGTATGGCGGTATTAACCATGCCTATCATTGGTGCATTGGCCATCATGGTAAACGTACCGGGAAGAGAAATTGTGAATTCATACATGTATGGCATGTGCCTGATGTCTTTCCTTGCGCCTACCGGCATGTTACTGCCATCACTGGCCATGGTAAATATAAGTGTGAAGACCTGGTTTAAGTTTATTATGCCGCTGCTGATCATGTTGCTAATCATTTGTATGGCTGCATTGGTAATTGGTATTTATTTGTAAAGAGGAACGAGGTAGCAATAATTATCTTATTTGGACAAATTAAAAAGGACTCAACATTGTTGAGTCTTCCACAGTGGTTGGTGTTCCACTCCTCAATCCTGAAATCTTTTCATTATCCGAACGCCCACTGGCGGAAAAGGTAAGGAACACATAAAGGGGTTCCATATCAACTTCTTCAATTTCAATATTATTATCTATCATATTAATTCTATAAAACATACCCTTCTTTATATCTATTTTTTTTATTTTTCCACAGATATTTAATATGATTGAACACAGTTTAACCCCTTTAATCGGAACAATCTTTGTAGCGCCTGTAACGCCAGAATCTCTATTTAATTTCTCATTAAACAAAACTCTATTCTTAGTTGTAATTTTTACATCACAATTTTTAAATCCAAATTCAAAAAATATTTTTGTTAATACATGAGGCTTATTTTGTGCTAGGACGGAAGTATTAAAATAAATAAATACAATTACTAAAAATATGATATTTGATCTACTTCTTTTTATCAACATTGATTTTGGTTTTTATATTCCGCGTGGTTTGTGCTCCAACTCCTCAATCCCGAAAACTTTTCATTTTCCGAACGCCCCGGCGTGGTCTGCAACTAGCCGGAACCAGTAACTTTCAGCTGTCAATAATTATTTCTTTGCACGCTTTATTGGCCACTAAATGTTTCCACTCATAAGTAGTAGCAGTGAAATAATGTGGCCAGTATTCCGGGCAAGATAGCTTCATACCTCTAATCTATAAAATTTTAATTAGAATTATTCGTGGCTGGTCAAAGACCACGCCACGGCGCTCAAGAGTTTAAAACCTGGCTTACGCAAAGAAGGGAAACTCAGAAAAGATGGAGGGTTATAATTACACCAACCAAGGCAGAAATGAAACTACCTCTTAGCGGCTATTTTTTAAAAAAATCAAAAAAAGGTTTTTGTTCTGGGTATATTCTTATTAAATTTTCAACGTCGATATTAATTTGATTTGCGTCTAAATAATTATCTTTTATAATAAACATCTCAGTGTATATTTCTTTAAATTCTTTATTAGTAATTTTGTGTGTCTGAATGTAGTGTTCAAGCTCCCTACTAATTTTTTCATATACCAGATTCCGATTTATTGTATCTTTTTTTGAAGCAAACTCCAAAGCCTGAAAATTATTGCGGAATAAGTTCTTTTTATACGGGAATGCAAGATCGTTTTCGCTTAATGAATCTATAAAATTAATACCAGCAGTAAACTTTTTCATACTTATTAATAAATTAATCTTGAAATCTACAACCACTTTTCTTATACTATCACATTGCATACATTCATTTGTTAAACTCAAAGAAGTTTCTAATGCAGATACATTACAGGGATTCGAATAGGCTAGTTCCCGAGCCTTTTTAAATTTCTTTTTACAAATATCATTCCTGTCGTATTGCCCATTACAATTACAGAATAAAAGCAAAAAAAATACAAAGTAAACTGTTTTATTAATTTTACGCATATTACCTTATTTTCCGCCGTGGTTGTTGTACCAACTCCTCAATCCCGAAATCTTTTCATTTTCCGAACGCCCCGGCGTGGTCTGCAACCAGCCGGAACCAGTAAGAATTAAGTAACTCTATCAACAAATAATTCTACTTTATTATCTTTAAAGACTACTATTAAATAATAATAATCTTTGTCTGGTATTTGCTTTTTGTTTTTATCACATTCTATCGTAACAAAGTAAGTAAAATCTCCTTCCTTCGTGATCAAATTAGGTTTCCCGAAAAAGACAAGAAAAAGGCTTTTAGGCATTCCAATAAGCATTTTATTATCGAAGATCCCTTCTAAATAACCGATGCGCTTACGATTACAACCAGTAGAGTCATTTCTCCAATCACTAAGCTTCTTCTCATTAAGTAAGTAATACTTCCCAAGATATTTTCTTATATAACCTATATCTTGAGCAGATAGACAAGACATAATGGCGAATAAAAAAAAGGACATTAATATTGCTTTCCTTATCATTTAATGGTATTACTTTTTATTTGCATGATGTTTCCCCAAGGTATAAAAAAACCCCCTAAAAAAGGAGGTTTGTGCCCAGAATAGGATTCGAACCTACACGTCCTTGCGAACGCTGCCACCTGAAGGCAGTGCGTCTACCAATTTCGCCATCTGGGCGTTTTTAGAACGTTAATCCGTTAATACGTTAATACGTTAATCCGTTAATTAGTTGATCCGTGGAGAATAAATCTAATAAACTCATTAACCTAAGAACCAGTTAACGGATTAACGGATTAACCAATTAACGATTCAGGGTTGCAAATATAATTGAACTCTTCAACAGTTTACACCGAAACATTAAAATCTCTCAACGCATCATTTAAACTTGTTTTAAGATCTGTTGATGGTTTGCGCTGTCCAATGATCAATGCACAGCCAACCCCAAACTCGCCTGCCGGGAATTTTTTAGTATAACTCCCGGGTATCACCACACTTCTTGCAGGCACAATACCTTTCATCTCCACGGGTTCGGCACCACTCACATCAATGATCTTTGTGGATTGTGTCAATACTACGTTGGCCCCAAGCACGGCTTCTTTTTGCACACGCACGCCTTCCACTACAATGCAGCGGCTGCCGATAAAACAACCGTCTTCAATAATTACCGGGGCCGCCTGCAATGGCTCCAGTACGCCGCCAATACCCACGCCACCACTCAGGTGTACGCCCTTACCTATCTGGGCACAACTGCCAACGGTTGCCCAGGTATCTACCATGGTACCCTCATCTACATAGGCGCCTATGTTCACATAACTTGGCATCAGTACAACATTCCGTCCCAGGAAAGCACCATACCTGGCAACAGCATGCGGCACGGCCCTCACACCCAGCGATGCATAACCTGATTTCAATTTCATTTTATCATAAAACTCAAACGGGGGTAACGTAAATGTTTCCATTTGTTGAATGGCAAAGTACATGAGTATGGCCTGCTTTACCCATTCGTTCACCTGCCAGTCCTGAGCGTTAGTCGAAGTGGCGCCGGCGGGTTCCGCTGTTCTTAATCTTCCCTTATCCACTTCTTCCACAACTGCCCTTACGGCATTGGCAAAAATTTCGTCTTTTAATAATTCACGGTTGTCCCATGCGGCCAGTATCTGTTCCTTCAATTCCATATCATTTATTTTTTGCAAACTTACATCCTTGCGCCAACAAAGAAAAAAGCATTTTATTCAATAACTTGCAGCCTGGCATGCAAAAGATACTGATCATACAAACGGCTTTTATTGGCGATGTAGTGCTGGCTACTGCCCTGGTGGAAAAACTGGCGGCATATTTCCCCGACACAGAAATTGATTTCCTGGTGCGCCGGGGAAATGAAAGCCTTTTACTGAACAATCCACACCTGAACGAAGTACTGGTATGGAATAAAAAACAGAACAAATTCAGGAACTTGCTGAAGATGCTTTTTGTGATCAGGAAAAAAAATTATGATAAAGTGATCAACACGCAACGCTTTTTTTCAACCGGTTTGTTAACAGCATTTTCGGGCGCAGGGCAAACTATTGGTTTTGATAAGAACCCGCTGAGTTTCCTGTTCCGCACCAAAGTAAAACATGTTATCAGCAATGAAAAAGGAATAAAACATGAAGTGGAACGTAATAATGACCTGGTGAGTGACTTTACTGATGATAAATTTACACGGCCAAAATTATATCCTTCGGAGAGTGACTTTAAGTCGGTAGAACTATATAGCCGTAACACTTATGTAACCATAACCCCCGGCAGTATATGGTTTACCAAAAAATGGCCTGTAGAAAAATGGATCGAAGTGATCCGGAACTTTCCTGCTAATTATAAGATATACCTGCTGGGCGGTAAAGAAAATACTGCAGAATGTGAGGACCTGAAAAAAAGAGCAGGTAATATCAATACAGAAGTACTTGCCGGGCAGTTGTCTTTTTTACGATCAGCAGCACTTATGAAAAATGCAACCATGAATTATGTAAACGATTCAGCACCGCTTCATTTTGCTTCAGCCGTAAACGGGCCGGTTACTGCCATCTTCTGCTCTACTGTTCCGGCTTTCGGGTTTACGCCTTTATCCGACCTGTCTTACATTATAGAAACCCCTGAACAATTATACTGCCGGCCCTGCGGACTGCATGGATACAACGCCTGTCCCGAAAAACATTTTAAATGTGCATTGACCATCGACCCGGCACGCCTGTTAAAAACACTACCCAACCCTCCAGCGTATGTTTAACTGCACACACGATATTGAAAAATGCCTGGGGGTACTAAAAGCTGGTGGACTTATCCTTTACCCTACGGATACCGTTTGGGGTATTGGCTGCGATGCGGCCAATGAAGCAGCCGTTGCAAAGATCTATGAATTAAAAAAACGCAGGGATGGAAAGAGTATGATCGTTTTGTTGGCTGATGAAAAAGATATCATGAAATATGTTACCCAGCCAGATCCCAGGATCTATGATTATATCAAAGGGATCAACAAGCCCACTACATTTATTTATGAAGGCGGTATTCACCTGGCAGAAAATATGATACAGGATGATGGCACTGTTGCTATACGAATAACCAGGGATCCGTTTTGCCAGATGCTGCTCAAGCGGTTTGGAAAAGCTCTTGTATCCACATCGGCTAATATCTCAGGCTACCCCGCTCCTGCAATTTTTGAAGATATAGATATTGAAATAAAAAGCGGTGTTGACTATATCGTGCAACACCGCCAGGATGATCTGGCAGAAGCCTCCCCTTCTGCCATTGTAAAATGGAACGCCGATGGGTCTCTAACCATCATACGTCCCTGAATAACCTTCCCCATCCAATAGGTATCGGATGGGGAAAGCTGAAATATTATAATGTGAATCCTACACCAACCTGGAAACTCTGACTTTTCCATTTCTCTTTGTTATCAATATCATTGAGGTTACTTAAGCCCAGCGCATAACGTCCGTAAATATTCAGGTGGCCGATATTAACCTGTGCGCCGCCCAGCATACTGAGATCACCTGATTTGAATGCCTGGCGCCCGTTTTCAAAGAGGGTATTGCTTTTGTTCATTAATATTCCAAACTGGGGGCCTGCCTGTAATGTAAGAAACTTAACGGGTTTGTAATTTAACAGTACAGGTATACTCAAATACCGTAGCTGTACTTTATCTACCTGGTTAAATTTATACACCGTACTGAAATTGCTGGATGTATCTACATTGATCTGGTTGAATAAAACTTCGGGTTGAATGGCAAATTTATTGCCCAACCCAACAGAAAAGAATCCACCTACATGATACCCGAAAGAAAATTCATCGCTGAATGATTTGCCGGTTAGCTTGTTAATGTTTGCACCGCCTTTGACACCGATGTGAAGTCTTTGGGCCATTGCCGTTGTTCCGATGATACTGAAAATTGCCAGGATAAAGAGTTTTGTTTTCATAAAGTAAAAATTTTTTAGTTCGCAATTATGCATCAAGTAATATGCCACCGGCTTAATTATTTTTACAAACTTTTGTTAAGAGAAAGAGAGCGACTGCCCGTTAATGCTCATCATTGATCAATAAAATGAAACGCCTGCTGTTACTGAAAACAGGGTGATCAATCTCTTTTCGGTAGTTGCCGGTAAATAGTAATCGAGGTAGACCTGGGGCTGCAGGTAAAATTTACCATAGTAATAAGTTAGCTGGGCCAAAAAAGCAAGAGACTGCAGTTTGAAATTTTGAGTAGCACAACTATCGCAATAGGTTCTTTTAAAATAATTACTTATTCGTGGAAAACGGTTGATCAGCCTGTTCGAATGAGTAGTATTCGATCTTTGCGATGCTGCATTCAGCATAAAAGTTGGCAGGACCCGCAATCCGTCTTTTTTATTGATCAGCTCCCAGAATGACCAGGTATGACTTGCAGATAAGGTTACCGAGAGTCCGCTCAGCCTGGTTGTTATTGTATCCCTCAGGTGAACGATCCTGGGCAGGGCCGGTAGCGGTGGTGTGTACCAAAAACTGGAATCGTAATATTCTGTCAGTTTACCAAAAGAATACCCCAGGGCAACACCCGGTTCTATCCATTTTTTTTTATAAACAGCGCTGGCATAAAAATCATTTTTAAAAGGGCTTACTTCAAAACCTGCATCTGAGCCTTCTATGAACCGTGTATAAGATATGACTGCCGCTAAATTTTTACTGCTGTATGCATAAGATGGGCTGATGGCATATTGATACATTTTTAAACTCTTCTCACCTGATGCCATAAAACCACTTAACGTAAGTGCAAGGCCGCTTTTATGATAATATCCAAGCGTTGGTTTATAATAGATCTTATTGGTTTGTGCCTGGTCAGCATTCAGTGCATTATTTCTTAAACTGAAGATCCCGTTTCGTATTCCGATGTTCACATCAATATAACTTCTTTCTTTTCCCATCATCAGCTTAATGAACTCATCGTTTCTAAACATCGAATCCAGTATGCGACGCTCTTCTTTGGTAAGCTGTTCTGTTTGCCCGAAGGCATGAGTAGTAGCGATAGAAAAGAACAGCAGTAATAAAAACTTAGTCATGAAGGTTGAGTTAGGCATGGGTATAGATGCCAAAAATCAAATTTAGTTTAATAGTACACAAAAAAAGAAGGCTTAACAGCGTGATTTGATCTTATATTCATCATTATGCCAAAAATGAAAATAAAAAGCCTACCTTTGCGCCCATTATTTAAAAACTGAGAATTACATGACATGCTCAGTTGCTGTTGAACATTAGTTATTATCGGCAAGCATACAAACTACCACGGCGCGGTTTGTAACCGCCGGCAGGGTTGAAAGAGAACCCTTACTTATCCCAACGGCCAAAGCATGACAAGGTTATAACCCATAGATGGGAACCTGAAATACATGTGGCTATCGCAAAACAATTTACATGAATGCATTTGAGGCCTTAGGCCTGAACGAACAATTGGTACAATCTGTTACCGACCTGGGATTTGAAACACCAACAGAAATACAGGTAAAAGCTATTCCGGTTCTATTATCGGGCACAACCGATTTTATCGGCCTGGCGCAAACCGGTACCGGTAAAACCGCCGCTTTTGGTTTACCCTTATTACAATTAATTGATGGCAATCAACGCCATCCACAGGCATTGATCGTTTGCCC
>JBDSXS010000080.1:0-5474 GCA_039926045.1 Ferruginibacter sp. | reverse complement strand
TTTAACTCTGCTCCCATTTCTGATAGATAACCGTCAACAATAGCATCATAAAATTCCTTACGCACCATGATCTTTGAAAGCTCTTTTTCTTCCTCACTTACCGGGCACAAATAAGTACGCATCATATCTCCCACATCACTGATAAAATAGCCGGGCATAACCGTATCCAGGTCAATTACACAAAGGCCTTTACCGGCTTCATTGAATAATACATTACTGATCTTGGTATCATGATGTGCACATCTTATTTTAAGATCTTTTTTACAAAGTTCATATTGATCAACTATTGTTCTATTTTGTTTGACGGCTTCTATTAGGTCTTTTGACTCTTCAATTCTATCTTTATTCCCAGTCTCCAATGCGTTTTCAAACTGCAAATAACGCAAAGTAAGATTATGAAAATCAGGTAAGGTTATTTTCAGATCTGCTGCATCAAGGCCCGATAACAATTTTGTGAACCGGGCAAATTGCTTTGCTGCTTCATAAGCCTGTTGCGGGTTTTCCACTGTATTGATCGTATGAGACCCTTCAATGAACGGGAACATACGTAAATAACTTTCCCACACTTTGATCATGTCATCACCATCAATACTGAGACAGGGATGAGCAAATAAATATCCGGGAAAATTTTCTTTTAGATGATTACCGACCACGCGGATATTGAATGCAATGTCCTCAGGATGCAAAAAAACATCGTGATTTATCCGCTGGAGAATGTATTTCTCTTTATCATGTTCGATCAGCCAGGTTGTATTGATCAACCCGCTGCCAAACTGTTTGATCATACAATCAGCTTCATCAAACCCGAATTGTTTCAATACAGTTTTTAGCATAATTTTCTAAATTGCTTAAGATCCTGCCAGCTATTACTTTTGTAACATGAATGTAAGGGAAGAAATTTTAAAAGAACATTCCAAAGCACAATGTACTAAAATTGTGAACTGGATCGGCGATGATCAAAAACGTTTTGATGCGTTGTTCTATTTATTTTTGAATGATGAATACAGGGTAGTTCAAAGAGCAGGATGGCCGGTCAGTAATTGTGTAATAGCCCATCCGGGATTCATACATAAACACTGGTTAAAGCTTGTCAACAACCTGAAAAAAACAGGCCTGCACAATGCTGTTAAACGAAACAGCATCCGTTTGATGCAGAATATAGAAATACCCGAAAAATATCATGGCCAGGTCATGAACATTTGTTTTGAATATATGGCATCCCCTACCGAACCACTGGCTGTAAAAGTATTTTCCATGAGCGTATTGGGTAAGCTTGCAAAAAAATATCCGGAGATCAAGGGGGAGCTAAAATTATTGATCGAGGACCAGTTGCCACATCAAACTGCCGGTTTTAAAAGCAGGGCAAAGAAAATATTACAGCAACTAAAAAAATTATAGTTTTATTCTTTCACGCAAAGGCGAAAAGAAGCAAAGGCGCAATTTTACTTAGCGGCTTATGTACTTAACTTAGTGGCTTTGCGTAAAAAAAATAAATTGAATATCAACTACAAAAATTATAGTCTTCTTTTTTTCAGAACGGCTATATCAGAACCCTCAGCGACAAAAACAGAATCAGGCTTAGCTCCTGTCAGTACCGAAAATGCCTCACCATACAAAGCTCTAAAATCACATTCGATTAGATAGTTTTTAACCGGGAATATTTTCCAGGCGGGGTGTTGCACCTGGTATTCAAAAGTTGTGGTATCATTATATTTAGAGTAACCCCAATAATGCTCTGCAATAAATTCTTCCCCGCTTCCGGGAGCCATAGGCTGTGCAGTCTTATCAATGGTAGCTTCTATCCTGTTCCAGTTACCGGCATGTTTCCAATGATAACTCACCGTCATTTCATTTCCGCTTTCAGTCCTCATATTCCTCATGCTTTTGGTAGCATATTTTTCATAATAAAGGGTATTGGCAACAAAACTGATAGCTGGTTTTGGCACGATCTCTTTTATAAAAACTGTTCCCCGTTTCCATTCTCCGTTATCATTATACCTTACATAAAAACGTAGGTTCACTTCTTCAAAGTTTACATGAAATGGAATTTTTAATCCCATTATTCTTGTATTCATGAACATAAACCCAACAAGACTGACATAAACTTTTCCGTTAAAAATGTCAAGTTCAGTTTTATGAGGCAGGTAAGGCGTAAGCAAAGAAGCATCAACAATATAATTGGCCATGATCAGGCGCTCCCATGTTGCAGTTAAAAACGGAGAAGGCATATTTGCACAAAGATTTAAAATTAAGATAGGTTATTTTTCTGTTTGTCAGATTCTTTGAATATCAATCTCAGATTCTGGTCATACGTAAAATAATTATACAGCCAGTTGCTGAAAACAAAGAACCGGTTCTTTACACCCAGTATCAGCATCAGGTGAAGACCCATCCATATCATCCAGGCCAAAAAGCCCCCAAAATGCAATTTAGGTTTGGGCATATCCACTACCGCCAGGTTTCTTCCAACGGTTGCCATACTGCCCTTATCATTGTACACAAATTCTTCCAGGGCAAGCTTACTGCTTTTCATTTCTATACTGCGTAAATTATTTGCCAGCATATCGGCCATTTGCATAGCAACAGGCGCTACCTGCGGATGGCCATTGGGCCATGCGGGTTCTTCCATATAGGATACGTCACCAATGGCAAAAATATTATCAGTTCCCAATACTTTGCATTGCCTGTCCGTTTTAATACGGTTACCTTTTGCTATAAGGTCTTTATCAATTCCTTCAGGAATATTGCCTTTAATACCAGCGGCCCAGATCACTATTTTTGTATTAATGATCTCTCCATTTTGTAAACTTACCTTTTCACCATCATAATCTTGCAGCAAGGTATTGGTCAAAACAGTCACACCCATTTTTTCCAGGTATTTCCGGGACTGCTCACTGCTTTTCTCACTCATGTTGGCCAATGTTTTAGCTGTACCTTCCAGTAAAAAGATCTTCATTTTGGTAAAGTCCAGTTCGGGATAATCTTTAGGTAGTACATATCTTTTCATATCAGCAATGGCGCCGCTTAGCTCCACTCCCGTTGGGCCACCACCTACCACAACAATATTCATTAGATGTTGTATGGTTTGTTCGTCTTTGGTATTGATGGCTGTTTCAAAATTCTGCAGCAGCCTGTAACGCAATTGTAATGCTTCCAGCGTGCTTTTCATCGGCAATGCATGGTCCATTAAATTTTGATTACCGAAAAAATTGGTGTCGGCGCCGGTGGCAATTATCAATGCATCGTAATCAAACTCGCCAATATTGGTCACCACTTTATTTTGTGCAGAAAGGATCTGTGTTACGGCTGCTATCCTGAACCGGATATTTTTACTCTTATGAAACACCTTACGCAGCGGGAAGGATATATTGCTGGCATCCAGTCCGGCAGTAGCCACCTGGTAAAACAATGGCTGGAACTGGTGAAAATTGAACTTATCGATCAGGGTAATATCAAAACCTGATCTGTTACTGAGTTTGCGGGCCAGTCGTAGACCCCCAAAACCACCTCCTATAATTATTAATTTCATGTCTTTGGAATTTCAACACAAAGATACGGTATTTTCAGTATTTTTTGAAAGTTTAGGAAATTAATTTTTACAAAAAAAACAGCGGCTTACAAGTAAACCGCTGCTATGAAACTAACGCATGAAAAGAATTATCTTTTAGCAAAATTAAAACGCAGTAATACCTCGTGGGCATTTGCGCCATTATCAAAATTGCTTATTGGGGTAATATAATTATCATAGGCATAACCAATAGTGATCTTTTTGCCTAAGTGCAAACCAGCTGATAACATATAACTCTGGTGTGACCTGTAGCCACCACCAAACCAGAAGAGCTTATTGAACTCAACCCTTACACCAAACTGGTAAGTGAATGGTGCATTGGGTAAATAAATGAATAATGCATTGGGTGTAATAACAGTAAAGCTATCTACGTACCAGTTATAATGGCCCTGGAAATAATAATGCCTGTATAATCTCGCTTCTTCATCCCTGGTTAAATTGCCGCTGTAGAAATTCAGTTTAGATTGAACAAGCTGCGACACTGAGGCGCCCAAATGGAATTTTTTGCTGGTATAAGAAAGACCAAAACCAGCATCATATTTAAACCTGTTATCGGTCGCTCCCAATACAGGGTCTGAACCCAACGATTCTGTAAGTTTTGCCTTATCCAAAGAATACTGTTGTAACCTGTTTTCTATACCGATCGAAAAGATTCCTTTATTACCAACGATATGTTTTGCAAGGGACAAAGAAATACCCGTTCTTGAAGTAGGCCCCGTCTTATCCTGGTAAATGGTACCTCCTACCCCAATACCAAATTTTGGCATGTCAAAAGAACCGAACACAGTTGCTGTTTTGGGGCTTCCGCTTATGCTGGTCCATTGGCTGCGGTAAGATACACCAAGCATATTGCTTTCCTGTGTACCGGCAACAGAAGGGTTATGTATTATTCCCTGCAGGTCATACATGGATGAGGTTTGCAGTTGTTGTGCATTTGTTATTAAAACAGATGCAATAAAGAGCGCTGTTAAAATTTTATGTTTCATTTTATTATTGATTAATTAATTATCTTAAAATTGTTACATCTCCTCTCATAGGAATTGAATTACCATTTAATAACCGATATTGAAGTACATAATAATAAGTACCATCCGGAACAGGCTTCCCTTTGTATTTACCATCCCAGTCATTATTATAATAATCATTTGCGTACACAAGTTCTCCATAGCGGTTAAATACTTTAGCTATAACCTGCTGGGTACATGATCCCCCGCTGGTAACTAACCACCTGTCGTTAAACCCATCCCCGTTTGGAGTAAATGCATTCATGGGTTTAACGCAGTATGGTATAACTGTTACAACCACGTTATCGGAAGATGTACAGCCACTTGTTTCAACAACAGTTAAAGTATATGTTGTTGTGATATTTGGTTTTGCAGTAGGAGTATAAGAATTTGAAGCGGTCAATGTTGCGTTTGGAGTCCAGGCAATAGAAGTTGGAAAAGCTGATCCGCTTCCGCTAAGTATAACAGCATCGCCTTCAACAATAGTCTTATCGGGACCGGCACTAATGCCAGGGTTTGATTTAACACCTACTGTAACTGTTTTGGTTACTGATCCGCAGGCTGCATCTTTAATAGTTATGGTTTTGTTTCCCGCTGATAACCCGTTAAAAGTATTTGAAGTTTGAAATGGTCCTCCGTTGATACTGTAAGTATAAGGAGCAATACCACCAACAGCATTGATAACAATACTTCCTGTTGCTCCATTATCACAACTTCCGGTAATCGTTTCTGTAGATGAAACATTAGCCAATACCACATCACCATATTCTAACAGCGCAGCCGATTGTGAGCTGCCCGGTCCTGGGAAGCCGGCTATCAGCGGCATTACATAAAGTTTCTTGTTCTGTATGGGTGCAACGATCTTGGGATACAGGGAAATATTCTGCATACCCTGCGGACTC
>JBDSXS010000079.1:0-38622 GCA_039926045.1 Ferruginibacter sp. | reverse complement strand
TACTTTTGCCCCCTTAAAAAGAGCGTGAACGTACATGAAGAACATCAGAAATTTTTGCATCATTGCACATATTGACCATGGCAAAAGTACCCTTGCCGACCGTTTACTGGAATTTACCCATACCATTGGCGAACGTGACATGCAGGCACAGGTACTGGATGATATGGACCTGGAAAGAGAAAAGGGTATCACCATTAAGAGCCATGCAATACAAATAAACTACCACTGGAAAGGCACCGAATATGTGCTCAACCTGATCGATACACCCGGCCACGTGGATTTTAGTTATGAAGTGAGCCGTGCACTGGCTGCATGCGAAGGAGCCCTGCTTTTGGTGGATGCCAGTCAGGGTATTCAAGCTCAGACTATCAGTAACTTATACCTCGCAATTGAAAATAATTTAGAGATCATTCCGGTGATCAATAAGATCGATATGGATGGCGCTATGATACCGGAAGTTACCGACCAGATAGTGGAACTCATCGGCTGCAAGCCCGAAGATATCCTGCTGGCCAGCGGTAAAAGCGGAATTGGTATTGAAGAGATATTGACCGCCATCATTGACCGTATCCCGGCCCCCAAAGGTGATCCAAAAGCCCCGTTACAGGCGCTGATATTTGACAGTGTGTACAACAGCTTCCGGGGTATTATTGTGTACTACCGGGTGTTCAATGGTACACTTAAAAAGAACGATAAGATCAAGTTCAGCAATACCGGCCTGGAATATGGCGCCGATGAAGTGGGGATCTTAAAATTTGGTATGAGTGCCCGCAATGAAGTTGCTGCGGGAGATGTGGGTTATATCATTACCGGCATCAAGAACGCCAAGGAAGTAAAAGTAGGAGATACCATCACCACAACAGTGAATGGTTCTTCTGAAGCGATACAGGGTTTTGAAGACGTGAAGCCGATGGTGTTTGCAGGTATATTTCCTGTAGAGACAGATGCATTTGAAGAATTGCGTGACTGCATGGACAAACTGCAACTGAATGATGCTTCTCTTACATTTGAACTGGAAACATCACAAGCCCTTGGCTTTGGTTTCCGCTGCGGATTTTTAGGTATGCTGCACATGGAGATCATACAGGAGCGTTTGGAGAGAGAGTATAACCAGATGGTGATCACCACCGTACCCAACGTAAGCTTTATTGCTACTACCGTAAGGCAGGAAGTGATCAAGATCAACAACCCAACCGAAATGCCTGATCCCACAAGGATCGATCATATTGATGAACCGTTCATTAAAGCACAGATCATTACCAAGCCGGAATACATCGGCAATATCATGACGCTTTGTATCACCAAGCGTGGTATTCTAACACACCAGCATTATTTAACACCAACCCGTGTGGAGCTGAGTTTTGAAATGCCTTTGACCGAGATCGTTTTTGATTTCTACGATAAACTGAAAAGCATGACCCGTGGTTATGCATCGTTTGATTATCATCCTTTAGAATACCGCCCCAGTGATATTGTGAAGATGGATATTTTATTGAACGGGGAAAAAGTGGATGCGCTGAGTGCATTGATACACCGTGGCCGTGCTCATGAGTTTGGCCGCAAGCTTTGCGAAAAACTGAAAGAGCTGTTACCCAAACAACAGTTCCAGATAGCGATACAGGCTGCCATTGGTGCCAAAGTGGTTGCCAGGGAAAACATCTCGGCCATGCGTAAAGATGTTACCGCCAAATGTTATGGTGGTGATATAAGCCGTAAAAGAAAACTTTTGGAAAAACAGAAAGAAGGTAAGAAGCGAATGAAACAGATAGGAAATGTGGAAGTGCCCCAGGAAGCGTTTTTGGCGGTGTTAAAGCTTAACGACTAAACCCCCTCCGCCCCCTGAAGGGGGAACTGATCATGGAGGAGATGAAAGCGAAGATCGTTTCGAAGTTTTCCATTATTAAATGTGTATTCGATAAGAAACGAAATCAACCTCCCTCCCTCAAGGAGAGGGTTGGGGTGAGGTTAATATTGAACATTGAAAATTGGTCATTGAATATTTACCTTTGAAGCTAACTATTCTGAAGGATACCGATTGAAGAAGAAGCACATCATCATTCTTTCACTGCTAATTGTACTGTACCTTATAAACGGTATCTGTTCAATCAATACCTTATCTGTAACGGCCGATGAGGGCTCACACCTGGCATTTGGTATAAAAATGCTGAAAGGCGATCCTGCCCGTACCAATCCAGAAAAAGATAACAGTAAAATGCCGGTATCGGTATTGAATGCCATACCAAGAGCAGTTGAACAGGTGTTCAACAAAGGCCTTTCCAAAAATGACTGGGGTGTGAATGATACCATTAAAGGCAGGTATATCAGCTTGTTCTTTTCAGTACTTATTATTTTACTTGTTTTTAACTGGAGCAGGAAACTGTATGGTGTTAATGCAGGCTTGTTCTCAGTTTTTTTATTTGTTTGTTGCCCCAATAACGTGGCCAATGCAGTGTTGGTTACCACCGATACCTATTCAGTTTTCTTTTTACTGGCCACGATGTATTTTTTATGGCGATACTGCAACAGCAAAAGCAATAAACATTTTATCTGGTTTGCGGTGATGCTGGCATTGTCTCAGCTGGTAAAGCAATCGCTGTTTCATTTGTATGTGCTGGCGCCTGCCTGTTTACTGGTTTATGCAGTTTTGATGAAGGAGAAATTCCGGTGGCTTCAATTGGCTAAAAAAATACTGATCCTTGTTACCATAAGCTGGGTTCTTATAAATGCAGGTTTTATTTTCTGGCATATGAATATCAGGCTGGGCAATTATCATTTTATGAGCTTGCTGTTTCAAAAGGTTCAGCAGTTATTGCCGGGCTGGTTGCCTGTTCCGGTATCGGAGTCCTTTGTAACCGGTCTTGACCAGGCAAAATATTACGACCAGGTAGGCGGTGGACTGGCAAACAGTTCCTTTGCCAATGTGACCATACTTGGTAAAAGCAGTACCGGCGGCAGTTTCTGGTATTATTATTTTGTGAGTTTCTTTTTTAAAACACCCATTACCTATCTTATTTTAATTGGCTGGGCTAAATTTATTTTATTCAGAAAAACAAATTTTAAAGATTTTATACGCAACGAATTCTTTTTGTTTGCCCCGATCGTTTATTTTTTATTGCTGATGAGTTTTTTATACAATACGCAGTGCGGCATCAGGCATATTATTTTTATTTACCCGCTGCTGTATATTTTTTGCGGGATCATTTTCAAATACGTAAAAGAGAAAAGGGAGTTTATGTTTCTTATCGCCTTAAGCCTATGGTTATTGATGAGCGTGGGACAGTACTTTAATAATTACTATCCTTATACCAATGAGTTTATAGGGGAAAAGAAAAATGCATATAAATATGTAGGGGCAAGTAATCTTAATTTTGACCAAGCGGGTTATTTGATAAAAACTTATTTGCGGGATCACCCGGATGTTAAACCGGCGACTGAAATACCACAGACCGGCAAATTTATTTTAGTGGTTGACAGTTACCTGGATATCTGGAATACCGGCCAATACCAATGGCTACGTAAATTAAAACCGGTTGGGGAAGTGCATTACAGTTATTTGCTGTTTGAAGTGCAATTGAAAGATATACAACCTTAATAGTTTTAACCGCGGAGAGACGGAGGCGCAGAAGAATATTCTACGCGTCTTTGCGCCTCTGCGGTTAATTTATATATTTTTGATAAATGCTAAAAGGAAAAAAAATAGTTGTGGTAATGCCGGCATACAATGCTGCCAAAACATTGGAGCAGACCTATGCAGATATTCCTTTTGATATAGTAGATGAAGTGATACTGGTGGATGACGCCAGTACAGATAAGACTCTGGAAGTGGCAGCAGCATTGAACATCAAACATATCATCAGTCACGATCAAAACAAAGGCTATGGCGGCAACCAGAAGACCTGTTATACCAAAGCACTTGACCTGGATGCAGACATCATCATCATGCTGCACCCCGATTACCAGTACAATCCAAAACTGATACCATCAATGGCTAACCTGATAGCAGAAGAAGTTTACCCGGTTGTTATCGGTAGCCGCATTTTGGGTAAGGGCGCCATGACTAACGGCATGCCGGGCTATAAATACTTTTTTAACCGCTGCCTTACTTTGTTTCAGAATCTTTTATTAGGACAAAAATTATCTGAGTACCATACAGGTTACAGGGCCTATTCTGCAGAAGTACTCCGGCAAATTAATTTTATGGCCAACTCCGATGATTTTGTTTTTGACAACCAGGTATTGCTGCAGATCATTTATAAGAAATACGTGGTAGGCGAGATCAGTTGCCCGGCAAAATATTTTGCAGATGCTTCTTCTATTAATTTCAGTCGCAGTTGCCGCTATGGCTGGGGCATTGTAACTAATACTTTTGGATATGTGTTGCAGAAGTTGAAACTGACAAGGCTGAAAATATATACTTAATGTTCTTTGTGCTGCATTTCTTTGTGTCTTTGTGGTTTTGTTTTTAACCACAAAGAACACTAAGAGTTTTATAAAGAACACAAAGAAGAATTATTTCGGGTTAACAGCTTTAAATTCGTAATTTCAGGCATAAATAAATAACCACTATGAGTAATTTTTCTTTAGACCCTGATATGGATATTGAAGTGAAAGCGGCTTTCATCAGCAAAGGCAGCGATGCCCCATTAACCGGCACCGGTTATGAATTCAGGCTTTATGAAAAGGACCTGATGGAAGATGATTACCTGGGTAAAAGTGCACTGGATGAAAATGGCGTGGCTACAGTTTCTTTTAAACATAAAGACTACATGGATTTTTTAAATCCTGAAACCAACCCAGACCTGTATTTTGCACTATATAAAGACGAAGCACTTGTCTTTCAAAGTCAGGTAATGCGTGACCTTGACCTGGAAAGCATGGAAAAATTCAAAATGGGTGAAGGTGAAGTGGTAGACCTGGGGATATTTTTGGTAGAGGGTTAATGATAATTTTTAATTGTCTTACAATCTTTTGTTTTGTCGTAGTTTCCGAGTGATCTAACAGGTACAATTAATCCGTAGGAGGGCTATCGGTTTCTTTTCGTAAAAGTAAAATAGATGGTAAGATAAATTCAGTTGGCATGTATGGGGTAGGTCCGGGCGGTTCTTTTTGAGGCAATGATTTGTTTTTCGGGCCCGTTTCAGTTGTCAGCATGCTAATACTGCAACCGGCATAATCATCTACCGGAAGATCCAATATTGTGTTTAAAATGGGCCGATCAACTGATAATAACATTCCAAAACCTCCCAGAATCATCATCTCCGGTAAAGAAGATGATTTTAAACGGGAAAGATCGAGGGTAGTCTTATATCTTCTTTTTTTCTTTTTGATTATCCTTGGCTTTTTATCTGTTTTAACTGAAACAGGGTCACCCTGATAAAATGAAATTTCAACAGCATTTTTTCCGGCGATACTCGTTTCAAAAGGGAAGATGCTAATACCAAAAATGAGTAAACAGGCTGTTAAAAACCGCATCCAACCAGGCATCCTTATACTAAAAATATTTTCAGGGAGATCGATCACAATTCTTTGAACCTGGCTATTTTTAAATCTACCGCAGAGTTGCTCGTTAGGATGACTACTTATAAATTGCTGTATCTC
This sequence comes from Ferruginibacter sp., assembly GCA_039926045.1. Taxonomy (GTDB): domain Bacteria; phylum Bacteroidota; class Bacteroidia; order Chitinophagales; family Chitinophagaceae; genus Ferruginibacter. The sequence continues at coordinate 33,024 of JBDSXS010000079.1, read as the reverse complement.
CCCGTCGGTCTTTTCTGTAAAATCAATCACCGATTTTTTGCAACTATTGCAATAACGGCCTGTGTTATCGGGTATCATGGTGTCCCAATTTTGCCGGCAGGGTTCAGGTATGGTTATTTTATATGACAAGAAATATTTTTCAGATAGATAATAAAACTCCGTCACTCAATTATCTATTCATCCCCTTTACCCTTTGGTTTTACCGGGGCCTTCTCTGTTTCTTCAGCACCTTTCAACTTATTTTCATTAAGGATCCCTGATGGGTCACGGATGGGGTTGGGAACAGGCGCATCCCCATCGGGTGTTACCACGTTGAATACTTTTTCTACATGCACCCACTTGCCGTTCTTCCATTTAAAGCCTTCATAATCGCCATCACCCACCAATGTCCATTTCTTTTTCGGTTCGTTCGATTCTGAAACAAGATGCTCTACAATGATCATGTCGAGATCTTTATCATAATTAAGGCGTGGGCCTGATTCTTTTTTGTATTCCATGATGTATCGGCTCTGCGAGGTCTTAAAAACGGCGTCTTCCTCGTAGCTGAAATAGCGGCCGCCAAAAGTAGGTTCATCATTAATGAAATTCAGCACCTCGACCATTTTGCGGCTGCTGCGGATATTATTCTCATCAAAGCCCAGCAGGGTATAATAATTCTGGTTGCTGCTTTTCTTCAGAATGATCTTATAATAAATGGCACCCATCCATCCGAAATTATTACCTACGGTGTCTGCCACATTGGTAGTAACATCTGATTTGTCGATAAGCGGGTATAATTTTAAAGAGCCGTCATAGGTTTTCATCTGTATAGCACCATGCTGGCGAATAACATTTTCATTAATGACCAATTGCCAGGTGAAAATGCGGAATGCGCTGTCAGGTGAATATAAAATGGAAACTGTTTGCAAGGAATCAAAAGGGTAGTGAAAGGAATTTTTTATCCGCAATGCACGCACAAGTACACGGGTAAAGCTACTGTCGGCATTAAAACGGTCATCAGAATTTATGCCCTGGATTATTTTTACCGCATACATTTTTATTGAATCTTCTTTTTGCTGCAATGTTTTAAGATCGGCCCTGCTAATACCCTGTGCAAATGACAAAGTGCAGGCAAGGGACATCAACAATAAAGTAAACGTTTGCTTCATGAGATAAAAATAGCCAATCCATTAACATGATAGCTGCAAAGTTATTGTTTACATATGAATTTTAACTAAAGCTTATAGAAGGGCAGGACCCGGCTATCCATGATTCTTTAGATCTGTTGCAAATGCAAATAAGGATCCATACACGGCATCAATACGTTCATCGTGTATATCCACTTCGGGGCGGGTGGTGGGTAGGAAGATCGTTTTAACGCCCAGGTTACGGCCAAACTGCATATCGCTGAGTGTATTACCGATCATAATGGATCTGTTCGGGTCTATTTCAGGAAACCTTGTTAAAGCCTGTAAACCCATACCCGGGTTGGGTTTTCTGCAGGGGCTTTCATCAAAAGGATCGGGACAAAAATAAAGCGCATCAATTCTTCCACCGGCTTCTTTGATCTTCCTGATCATATTTTGGTGGATAAGCTGAATGTCTTCTATTTTAGTTACACCCCTTCCAATTCCACGTTGATTGGTTACCACAATGATGCGATTGAACCTTTTTGCAAAAACAGCAATAGCTTCCTTCACACCCTCATAAAAAACAAATTCATCCCAGGTATGGATATAGTCTTTGTGTTTTTCATGGTTTATTACACCGTCACGGTCGAGGAAGAGTGTCCAGTTATTGTCTATTTGGCTTAGGTCGATCATTTTAATTTATTACACGAATTGAAACTTATTACACGAATTGAACTAATTGTAAAGACAAATAGAAACTACAGCAGTAAGCTCAATTCCTAATCCCGAATTCCTAATTCCCTTTCTGCTCTTTCATAGTCATCGGGAATACCGATGTCGATAAAATAAACATCCTGCACGTAGCCATACATTTTTCTTTTATCAACATATTGTTCCAGGTAATCTTTTTCAAAAGAGAATTTTTGCGGAAGGGGCTCCTGTAAAAAACCGGCAACATGTAAAACATATACACCCCCGTTGATCAACCCCGATTCATATTGCTGCTTTTCTTTAAAACTGGTAATGTTATGGTCATTGTTCAATTCAACAACCCCATAACGGTTAAAATCATGCATTGGTTTTAGCGAAAGTGTGCAATCGGCGCCACGGGAATTATGAAAGGCGGCTAATTCCTGAGCATCAACTTTAAAAAGTGTATCCCCGTTAAGAACTAAAACATTTTTTTCTGTAGCCAGGCTGCAGGCAAGTTTCACAGCACCTCCTGTGCCCAATGGTTCATCTTCAATGGAAAATTGTGCATTGAGCATTGGGTATTGATCATTCACATGTGTTATGATCATTTCACTTTTATAGCCTACAGAAAAAATGATCTTATCAATCCCCTGTTCTAATAAAAAATCAATTACAATACCCAGGAAGGGCCTGCCTGCAACAGGTGCCATGCACTTGGGTACATCACTAACAACAGTTCTTAACCTGGTACCTAATCCGCCAGCCAATATGATTGCTTGAAGCCCCCCCCGCCCCCTGAAGGGGGAGCTTTGGGGTTCAATATTTTGAGGTGTATTCAATTATTTTAGCTGTTTATTATTCTATGATATCTTAAACCATCATTCTCCAGGTTCCACCTTCAGGGGGCGGAGGTGGCAAAATATTCAGCTTCTACCAATTGACAAATGATATGTCCCAGCATGATATGACTTTCCTGGATACGTGGGGTATCAGTAGAAGGAACATTAATTAACAGATCGGTAAGTGCTTTGAGAGTTCCTCCGGTTAACCCGGTAAAAGCGATCGTGGTCATTCCTTTTTCTTTGGCTACTTCAAAAGCATTGTAAATATTTGTACTGTTGCCGGATGTGCTTAATCCAACCAATATATCGCCTTTGTTGCCAATGCCTTTTATCAGCCTTGAATAGATCACATCATAACTGTAATCGTTGGCCACTGCCGTCATGTACGACGTGTTGCAGTGCAGTGCTTCAGCGGGCAATGCATCCCTATCGGTATAAAACCTGCCGCTGAACTCAGCTGCCAGGTGTTGTGCATCAGCTGCACTGCCGCCATTGCCACAAAATAAAACCTTGTTACCGCTCTTAAAAGCATGCACGATCACCGCAATACATTCCTTTACGGTTTGTAATAATTCCTCATTTTGTAACACATCCTGTTTTACATTGATAGAGGACTGCACTATTTGTTTTATCTGTTCCATAATTTTAAATTAAATACTCCAGGTTGTTAAACCGTATTTAGTAAATGAATAATCCCTTACAACTCCGCCAAAAGTATTCAATGTTTTTATAACTGCATGGCGGCTGTTGCCCGGGCAATAAAATACCATGAAGCCGCCGCCGCCGGCACCGCTTATTTTACCACCCATGGCACCCGCTAACTTAGCTGCGGCATATACTTCTTCAATATTGCTGTTGCTGATATTGGCAGCCATATTTCGTTTTTGTTCAAACCCGTAATCCAATATACGACCTATCTCATCCAGGTTACCCTGTAGTAATGCTTCCTTCATCATCCTGGCCTGGTCTTTCAGGTGATGCATGGCTTCAATGCTTTTTTCATTTTTTTCCTGTACATTTTTAACCTGCTCTTTAATAATGGCAGCACTCTCTCTGGAAGTTGACGTAAAATAAAGCACCAAATTGTTTTCCAGCTCGTGTAAATATTGTGGTTTTATCCGCAATGGATTTACGATCACCTTATCATCAGCATAAAATTCCATAAAATTCACACCGCCAAAAGTTGCAGCATACTGATCCTGTTTACCTCCCGCCAGTTGCAGGTCATTCCTTTCAATATCATAAGCGTACTGTGCGATCCTGTATTCATTCATGGGGAGTTTCAACATTTCTACAAATGCGCCAAGTACGGCAACAACCAATGTTGATGAAGTTCCCAATCCCGAACCGGCAGGCGCATCAACAAAGGTTGATAGCCTGAAACCGGTTAATGCAGTGGAGTGGTCTTTTTGAATCCTGTTATAAACACCTTTTAGCAGGTCAAGTGTTCCATTGATGGGTAAACAGGGAACAAGATCAAATTTTTGTTCCTCGTTTCTGTCTAAAGCTTCTATGATGATCTTATTTTCATTTAACGGCTGAATAGTAGCATAAGCTGATAAAGAAATGGTGGCATTTAAGATAGCGCCGCCAAACTGATCGCTGTAGGGGCTTACATCTGTACCACCTCCGGCCAATCCAATTCTTAAAGGAGCTTTGCTTCTGTAGATCATGTAATCTGTTTAATGGAGCAATTTACTTACTATTAGCCAGTTCAAGGATGCTTTCCAGCATTTTTGTCCAGCTAATTTTTTTCTTTTCTTCCAATAAGTGCGGAAGAAAATAGTTTTCACCCTTTTCAAAGTACTCGAGGATCTTTTCTGCAAGTGAGGTAGCCGTTGGTTCAGCCACCAGCCCAACTTTATTATCAGGTACCATGGCAGGCAGGCCGCCAACATTGGTAACGATCATTGGTATTTCAAAATGATAAGCTAATGGTGTAACACCACTTTGGGTTGCATTACGGTAAGGCTGAATGACCACATCTGCTGCGCAGAAATAATTCTTCACTTCGCTGTCGGGAATAAAATCGGTGTGTAAAAGCAGATTCTCCTGTATGCCCAACCTTTTAATTTGTTCATCATATATCTTCCGATCCTCGTAAAATTCACCCGCAATAAGTAATTTAGGAATAAGTAATTTGGAATTAGGAATTAGGGTACGCTCTTTTAAAATTTGAACAGCATCTAATAAAATATCTAATCCTTTATATTTTCTTATGAAACCAAAAAACAGCACAATCAATTCCTCATTTCTAATCCCTAATTCTTTCCTGGCTGCTGCTTTTGAAATTTTATCTCCAAAATTATCATACAAAGGGTGGGGGACAAGCAACGATTTTTTTGTTGTGAACAGGCGAAGGTCACCCAACACTTTTTCACTCATGGTAATAAATGCATCAACCGGTTTTATAAAATAACGGGTAAAGGGTTTGTCGCCGATCCGCTTTTCATGCGGTATGATATTATCGGCGATGCATATTATTTTAGTATGCCTGTTCTTTTTGATAATGCGGAGGATAGTGCCCAGGCAAGGCCCCATCAACGGGATCCAATACCGCACGATGACTATATCCGGCCTGATCTTTTTTATTTCGCGGCCAACAGCAAGCCAGTTGAATGGATTTATAGAATTGATCCGGCTCTGGATATCCAGGTCTTTGGGTGCAGGTTCATCAGTGAACTGGGATTTTCCCGGAAATAAAAAGCCAGGGTATTGTAAGAAAAAAGAATAAATAGTTGTTTGATGCCCTTCGTTTTGAAACTGGCGGGCAAGACGTTCATTAAAAGTAGTAATACCTCCGCCACGTAAGGGATGCGCCGGGCCGATGATTATTACATTCATAATTCAGGAAAGGGTTTATAAACCTGTTTTCGCTTCTATTAAATAATTATTTCTTTCGGGTGAATTCCGGGCAATGAGTTCACCTATAAACCCGGCCAGGAATAACTGGGAACCGATGATCATTGCCAATATCGCAAAGAAGAACAGCGGCCGCTGTGTCATACCGCTTTGATCGAAAAAGAATTTGGTAATGGTGAGGTATAAAAAAATAGCGAAGCCAAAGAAAAAACAAAGTGTGCCCCACAATCCAAAAAAATGCATAGGCCTTTTGCCAAACTTTCCTACGAACATGATCGAACCAAGGTCGAGAAAGCCATTTACAAAACGCTCCCAGCCAAATTTTGTGATACCATATTTCCGTGGCCTGTGTTCAACTACTTTTTCTCCAAATCTTTTAAAGCCCGACCATTTTGCCAGGATGGGAATATAACGGTGCATCTCGCCATAGATCTCAACGCTTTTAACTACCTTTTTTTTGTATGATTTTAAACCACAGTTAAAGTCGTGGAGTTTTATGCCTGAACTTCTCCTGGCTGCCGCATTAAATAGTTTTGAAGGAATATTTTTTGTGAGTTTATTATCGTAGCGTTTTTTCTTCCAGCCGCTCACCATATCATATCCATCTTCCACGATCATTTTACGCAGACCGGGAATTTCATCCGGACTGTCCTGCATATCTGCATCCATGGTAATGATAACGTCTCCCTGCGCAGCTTTAAATCCTTCATTTAAAGCAGCGCTTTTGCCATAGTTACGTTGAAATTTTATGCCTTTGATATTAGGGTTACCGGCACGCAGTTGTTCAATAACTTTCCAGGAATCGTCGGTACTGCCATCATCGATCATAATAACTTCATAAGTAAAATTATTTTCGGTCATCACTTTTTCGATCCATGCCGAAAGTTCCGGTAAAGATTCATCTTCATTGTACAGCGGTATTACAATTGACAGATCCATGCGTTATTTTTTTTGACTTAAGAAAGCAGAAGTTATAGCTGTTATTAAAGATCCTAAAAAAAGATAATAAAAAGTAGTGATAGCTAACATCATCGGAAGAAAAACACGCTTCATGCCTTCTGAATTCTTCTCAATTTCGGCTGGCGTATGATTGCCTTCCTGTAATAATAATTTATTGTTTTCAGCAAATTTTGCATCCCGTATTTCCGGATGAAGGTAAAAGAAGAGGAAAACAAATACTACCATGATCAATGTTACCATTACAAACATTTTAAAACCGGTAGAAAAAAATTCTTTGAACGCAGGAGTGGTTGCTGCATTTTTTTTATGCGCTGCCAAACACCAGATAATGCCTGCAACATATAAAGAGTAACCAATGTATTGGTATTCGCTTTCAAATGGCTGCTTAAGCACATAGAAACAAAACAAAGCTGATACAATCATCAGGGCACCTGTAATTATTCCTTTATTTCTTGGGGAAAGGCTGGTCATATTGTATTCAGTTCAATTTTAGTTTTATTGATTATTCCAACGATCCTGCCTTTAAATGTTTTACCGATAAAAGGGGAGTTCTTCGACTTGGAACGTAACATGCGCTCTTCAAAAACAAATTCAGTGGCAGGGGTAAATAAAGTAAGTACGGCTGTTTCGCCTTCTTTGATCTCCGGAATGGGAAGACCGAAGATATTCCGCACATTAATTGTTTGCATCTGCACAAAATTGTCAACAGGCAAGCCGGAACTTGTTAATACAGCAAACATGCTCTCTAAACTGATCATGCCCGGTTTTGCATATTCAAATTCACAGGTTTTATTATCCCAATGTTGCGGCAGGTGATGAGATGCAATACAGTCGATGGTTCCATCAAGTAAAGCTTGACGAATAGCCACCATATCGGCCCGGTTCCTTAACGGTGGATTTAATTTCAGGTTGGTATCATATCCCTGCAGGTCTTCGTCGCAAAAATAAACCTGGTATGGTGTTATAGAACAGCTCACGGGAATGCCACCTTCTTTGGCCCTTTTAATATATTCCAGGCTTTTAGGTGACGATACTCCGGTAAAGTGCAGTTTGCTATCGGCATATCGTGCCAGTTTAATATCACGGGCTACCATTAATTCTTCAGCCATGTTTGGCTTACCCGGTAATCCCATTTGGGTTGATATGATGCCTTCATTCATCAGCCCGTTTGTACCTATGCTGGTATCATCCGGTACCTGGATCACGGTTCCATCAAAACTTTTTACATATTGAAGGGCTTTTAAAATTAACCCCGAGTTTTGAATGGAGTTGATCCCATCGCTGAAAGCAAGTGCACCTGACTGGCGCATATCATACATTTCTGAAAGTTCTTTGCCTTCGGTTTTTTTTGTTACTGCCCCAATGGGATGAATATTTACAGCTAACTGCTTTGCTTTTTGTACAATGTATTCAACCTGCGATTTGTTGTCAACCACCGGGCTGCTGTTCGGGATCAGCATAATATCTGTAAAACCACCGGCTGCTGCCGCGGCAGCACCTGATTCCATATTTTCCTTTTGTTCAAAACCCGGATCAGCAAAATCAGCAAATATATCCATCCAGCCAATACTTACACAGAGCCCAGGATATGCAATGGTTTTATCAGTTTTTTCGGTAATATTATCTGCGATCTGTGATATTTTGCCGCCGGCTATTAAAATATCTTTGGTTTGTCCGTTAAAAGGAGAGGAGGGAGAAATTATTTTGGCCTGCTTGATTAAAATCTTCATCATTATAAGAGATTGAGCAAATATCATAAAAAAAAGTCAGGTTATGAAACCTGGATTTTAAAATGCCAGGAATTACTGATCATTTAATCCCTTTCCTTTGAGAATTTGCGGCATATATTTTTCAACCCTTGATTCCCTCGTTTTTGATTGTTTGGGTGCAGAAAAATAAAGGATATATGCTCTTTGCCGACCCGGTGTTAATGCATGAAAAGCCCTTTTTAAAGCAGGTTTTTTATCTAATTTATTTTGAAACTCTTCGGGGATTTTATAATCAGCAGTCTTTTTAAGATCCACCTTCAAGCCGGCTTTCTCCACTTCAATGGCTTCATAAATGTAGGCTTTCAGGATGCGTTCCATCTTCACTATTTGAGCAATATTGATAAACCGGACCTGCCGGGCTGCCTGAACATTTTTTGTTTGCTGGACCAGTATCCCCTGGACATCATGTAACAGGGAGCCCTTAAAAAACAAAAGCGCACAATATTCTTTGAACACATGTATTAAAACGATATTGCTTTCCCGGAGCCTGTAGCAGGGAACACCCCATTTCAATTCTTCGGTAAGTCCGCAGTCAAGAACGATCATCCTTAATTTGTTGATCTCTTTCTGCCATTTGCCTTTATCAAAATAAAAATCAACCTTAGGATTCATCTCATGCATAGTATATTATTTTTTAAACCCTTACTGAGCCACGGAAACCCCTGGCGGCATAATAAGATTCGGCACCGTTGTGATATGTGAATACAGTATCATACCTGCGGTCACAAAAGATGGCACCACCCAGTTTCCTGATAGCCGGAACTGTTTTCACCCAACTCGATGTTTTTGTATCGAAATTCCCAAATTTCTGCAGTTCCCGGTATTGTTCTTCTGTTAACAGTTCTACGCCCATGTCAGAAGCCATATTAATAGCGCTATCTGCCGGTTTATGTTCTTTTCTTGACTCCAGGGCTTCGTCGTCATAACAAAGGCTCCTGCGGTCTTTTGGGCTTTCAGGAGAGCAATCATAAAAAATATACTCCCCCGTTTTTTTATCATGACCAACAACATCAGGTTCGCCGCCAGTCTCTTCCATTTCATTGAGCGACCAAAGTTTTCCGGGATTGGCCTCCAGCCTTGCCTGTACTGTAGCCCATTCGAGACCTTTATGGCGGCTGATGTTTTTCTCAAAACGTGCTTTTAATGTATTGAATAGTTCTTTAGATGCTTTTTGTGATAATTCTTTTTTACTCATAATTGCTTTTTTACCTTAATACCTGATTTGCCAGGTAGATACAAAAAAATCTCTACAAATGTAGAGATTTTTTAAAACCAGTCGGGATGACAAGATTCGAACTTGCGACCCCACGCCCCCCAGACGTGTGCGCTACCGGGCTGCGCTACATCCCGAAAAAAATCACCTTTTCAGCATATATCCCGCCATTAGCGGAACTAAATCCCCTATCAGGATTGCAAAAGTAAAGGCAATTGGTAAGATTTCAAAAATCTAAATAACCGTACATAAATATAAGGTTATTGAATTTTGAACCCTGTATTTAAATTTTATATTTATAAATAAAAAGTATATTTTTAAAACCAGAACCAAACTAACTGTTTTCAGCATTTTTATATGCCATGTCCCTAAGAAATCTAATTAGTATTAGCTAAAATAAGTTACCAAAGCTTTTATAAATAACCCTGCTTGTTTAATACCTAAAACTCAAACCAGTATGATACATTTCAAAAAGATCAACCCCTTATTCTTCTGGATAATTATAATAAGCTTAGCCGCTTGTGGTAAAGGATCAAAATTGCCCTATTCAATTGATAAAGGCAAAATTGAAGATGATTTTGACATAACAGTAACTGATAAAAATGTTACACTTAAGCGTGGTGAAATGTTTAGTTTACCTCAAATAGGGCTGGAGGCCAGTAAAAAAGAATGGAAATGGAATAGTAAAGAAACAGAGATCCAGTATGCAGAGTTAAAAGATAATAAGTACCCTGCGTACGACATCACCATTACTAAAAAAGGTTATAAAACTTATTTTGGCAAACTGCTTTTCTTTAATTTAAGCAGTGCGGATAAAAATATGGCGCTATCAAGGTCTTTTTATCAAATTAAAATTGCATCAAACTTTTTTGATGAGGCAAAAGGCGGAAGGATAAAATGTGTCAATGATGCACAAAGACCTACAGGAAAAAAGGCCTCAAAAAAAGTATTAAAACCCACATGGATCATCTGGATATCTGATTCACCTATTTAAAATTCAGGAGGTTCAGGATGTTTAAAATCATCAGACTTACAGATCCTGTGTAATAACTTTCATAAGTACGGATCCTTTATTCTTTAGATCTTTTAATGCCACACCTTTTTCATTTTGAAGATCCAGTAAGATCACATTATGGTCATACCCAAGGTCGATCATTACACGGTCATCTATGATCCATCCACGGCCCTGTACTACCGTGCCTTTAGCAGTAAACCGGTTAAAGACCTGTAAGTCATCCAGCAATATGAAAGAAACAATATCATTGTCTTTAAATTTCTTATACTTGCCCGTTATCTGTGCGGCAACGAATTTTATTTTTGAAGGGTCAGGTTTTTTACCCGGCTTTAATTTTTTATCCAGGTTCGTAGGATGTTGACCATCATTTTCATTAACCTTAATAGTCATGCCGCCAATATTTAAATTGCCTGCATCAGCAAAGTCCTTGTTTTTTGATTTACTGCTTTTTGTAAAAATATTGTAGCCAAAATCCTGCATATATAATTCCGGGAACTCGAATAATTCTTTTACGGCTATGATCTTATATACATAAGCAGCCGTTTCTTCATTTAAATTCATTTGAAAATAATTGGTTCCCTGTTTTTTGATCGCATTCTGAATATTGCCAATGCCATTATTATAGGCTGCTGCTGTTAAAGCCCAGGATGATATGCCAAAATGCTTACGGATGTACAAATAATAACCTGCCAATACCTGGCAGGCAGCATAGGTTGATTTATTGAAATCATTTCTCTCATCCACCACGTCGTTTACTACTAATCCCAACCCCTGGGCTGTTTTAGGCATAAGCTGCCAAAAACCGGCAGCACCGGCGCTTGAAACAGCATTTTTAAACCCGCTTTCAACAATGGCCAGGTATTTAAAATCCTGAGGGAGGTTGGTGGCATTTAAAAAATATTCTACCTGGCTCATGTATTGATTTACTCTTTCTCTTAAGGAGGGAACGTTAACATAATTGATCTGTTTTTTAATGATACCCATCAGTTTTTCCGAAACAAACTTATCGGCAACAGGGATACGTTCACCACAAAAAATAATTTCATGTTGCGCCCAGGATTGTTTTGATAATACACTTAAGAAACAACAGAAGACAATTGTAGAAATTATAGATTTGAGCTTCATAGTTATTTTTTAAATAGCGGATTCCTGTTTACCTATCTTCTTCCTTATTATATTTTGCCCCTGGTATTTCTATTTCAAGTTTAATTTTGTTAAGTCTGTCACTCAATTCAAAATTTAATTTTTCATTATCGTTTATGTAATAGCTTTTAAATACATAAACGATTGAAGCTTCATTCCCGGGTGTGATGATGGGTAAAAAGCCCGGATATAAATAAATAGGATATAATTTTATACGATTACCCGATTTTTTTGTCCAGGTCAACATCATCGCCCCTGTAAGAAAATCTGCTTTGCTGTTATTTTGAACCAGGAATTTTAAATAAACGCTGGATCCTTCAAAATTGATCGCCTGGCAGGTTAACTTTATTTTGCTTTCAGTTGTTGAAATATTCAACCTTGGCTCTTCAAGTAAAATAGTGCTGAATATTGTTGCGTTTTCCAGCGAATTAACTGCCTCTGCATTAAAAGGCTGTTCCGGAGGTAATTTTGCAAAGTCAATATCTGGATATTTTGCTTTTAATTCAGCAGCAGTATAGGGGATGGGCACTATTTTCATTAAGGCCGAATCAAGTATTGGTTGTTGCTGGATTTTGGGTTCCTTTTTTTCTGTTACAACAGGTGTAATATCTCCCGTTGTTTTAATATCAGGCTTTTTTGCTTTTGCAAGATTCTCCTTTCCCACCTGAAACTCAATTACCTTAAGCATATGAAGCGCATATTCATGATCCGGCTGTATCTTTAATACTTCTGTATAAGCTGCTTTTGCCACGTCATATTTCTTATCTGCTATTGCCTGTTTACCCTGTTTGAGGGCATCACGGTATTTTTGATCCTGTTCCTGTTCCTTTTGATAAGCTTCCAGTTTTGCACGGTCTTCTTTTTCTTTTTGTTGATTTTTTACTTCCCCATTTATATAATTTATTTGTGTTTGGGGGTAGTATTCAGATGGTTTGATCTTTAATGCATCTTTATACCAGGCCAGTGCAGATTCATACGATTTTAAGATCAATAAACTATCAGCAGTAGAAACCTTCTGGTCATATTTGTCATCTACTTCACTGGCCTTTGCTAAAATATCCAGTTTGGCCTGGATGACTTTCAGTTGTGCTTTTGGCTCTTCTTCTGCTGGTTTTAAAAGAGAAGCTTCAGAGTATGCATTTTTGGCATTGGAAAGGTCACCTTTAAGGTTATAAGACCTTGCTTTAGACATGGCTAATACATATTTGTTTTTTAATTCGGCCGCAGCTGCAATGCTTTCTTTTTTAGCTTTTTCAGCAGCTGCTATATCATCAATCTTTTGCTGAATTTCCCGTAATTTTTCTGCAGGTAATTTTTCTGAAGGCTTGATCAAAGCTGCATCTGAATATAGTTTCCGGGCCTTTACAAAATTGCCCTTGTCAAATTCAACTTTAGCCTTATCAATGACTGAGTTGTACTGGGTAGTCAGTTCGGCTTCTTTAGCCAATCTTAATTTATCTTCAGCTTCTTTTGCCCTTTGGGCATCGAAGATCTTATCTATTGCTGCGATCTGTGTGAGCGGCCATTTCTCGGTGCTTAGCGTTGAAGCCTTTACATACGAGGCTTTGGCAGCCTCAAACTCATTTTTCTTAAACGCTTTATCAGCATCTTTTATCAATGATTTATATTCTTTTTCACGTGCATCTTTTTCTTTTTCTTCCTGTTTCTTCCGTTCTTTTGCCTGTTTGGCAGTTTCCTCGCGGGCAGCTGTTTTTTTCTTTTCTGCCTCTTCCTCGTCTTTAAGTTTCTGGATGGCCTTTAATTGATCAGCCGGCCAGGGACGCTTGTCGATACTTAAAGCTTTTGTGTATGCAATAGTTGCATTGGCAAGATCTTTGGCTGAAAAATATTTATCAGCAGCCTTTATGGCTTCATTATAATCAGATTCCTGCTTTGCTTTTTCCCTGATCTTTAGCTCGGATTCTGAATCTTTTAAGCGCTTTTGTTTGTCTGCATTTTCTTTTGCCAACTGGGCAGCCTGTAGTTTGTCAATCTTTTTTATCTGGTCTTGTGGCCATGATTTCTTACCCAGGCCCAGTGCCTTTGTATATTGGGTTTTAGCTTCATCATAATCACCTGCCTTAAACAATTTATCCGCATTTTCAATGGTGCCTGTATAACTTGATTCTGCATCTACCTTTGCCTTTTCTTCTTTTTCTTTGTCGCTGATCATTTTTAATTTACTTCCTGCTACAGGGTCATTTTGTTTAATGATAATAGCCTGCTCAAAAGCCACCCGGGCCTCTACCAGGTCATTTTTCTTTAAAGCTTTTTCACCGGTTATCATATATCCCTTATACAGGTCATCAAGCTTGTCCTGGTCCAGTTTAGTGGCCTGGGCACTAAGCAGTACGTCAATTTTTTCCAGTTCGTGTTTGGCGTAAATATCACCAGGCTTTATTTCCAATGCTTTTTTAAACTCTTCCTGTGCTTTTGTATACTTTTTAGTATTTAAACTTGATTTGGCCTTTGCAATGACATCAACATACAGCTTATTCTTTTCTTCGTTGACACTTTTTTCAGTATCAGCCATTCTTAATTTTATTTCCTCCAACCTTTGTTTGGGGATCTGGTCAGCAGGTCTCATTTTTTGCGCCTTTTCAAAACTCGATTTTGCTGCACTATAATCTTTCAGTTTTATGTAATTGTCACCTTCTTCCAGTAAAACATAATAAGTAACTGCTGTATTCTCTTCTTCCTTATCTTTTTTTGATTTTTTAGTTTTTGTGGGATCCTCGTTTACCGGTTCAGGACTTTTTTTCGTAGTTACTCTTATGATGGCAACATCCCTGATATGCTGCTCCAGTTTTTTTGTAGTGGAATAGTCATAATCCATTTCTGCATCATTATTGTAATCAATGTTCTTTTTGAATACAATAATAAATTTGTGGGTTCTACCACCTTCATTAACAAATAGCGGTGCAGGGCTGGGTTTTGGTTTTTCAGTTCTGGCTATTATTGTAAAACCGTTACCGGCAGTTTTAAAATTATAGGGGGCATTAGAGGGTACCGTATTCCAAAAAGTGGGCAGGGTGGGAAACCGTACCATGATCTCTGCTTCGGCATTTACGTAAATGGTATCGCCCGAAATATTCAGGTCCTGCGCATGGGTATCATAAGTGCTAATACCACTTAAAAGAAATAGCAAAAAAATAAAACGCCCCTTAAAAATTTTCATTAGCTACCTGGCTTTAGTACATTTGATAATCTGGATACTAATTTAAGTTTTTTTAAGCTGTTGAGCAAACTAATGATAAATGAAAGGTTAATTTTTACAATATTGTAAAGCAGCAGTATTTTAAACACCAAAATATTAGCTGTTGTATAAAAAAGGGGAAGTGCATTAAAAACCTGGAAGACGGTCAATCAATTGCTGTTATTTTATATTTTGCGGACTTGGTTTTGGATTTCTCTACTTTAACAGACATCCTTGCCGGGGCACACCCGGATTTTTTATTGTCGGTTACCTCGAAGCTGTATATCCCCACTTCGCTGATCGGTATATTAACGTCAGAAATAACAAGCGGGTTTGTTACATTCATATTTGGATCAGTAACTTTTACCGTATAATCACCAGAGCCATTTTTAAGGATAAGCTGAACCAAAAATTCATCTTTTTGCTGAATTGGCTTCCAGTTTTCAATACTGATCGTTTCGGGTCTTATTAAGGTGAATGTCGGGTGTAGTTCTGCGCCGCACTTATCTGTCAAATAAACGGTATATTTTCCACCTTCAAGTTCTTTAAACAAAATGTTGTCCTTTACCCAATCCAGTCTACCTTTATTTGGAATAATTGCAATTTGCCAAAGATCTGCACCGCCGTTTACCGACATATTTATTTCGCCACCCTTTTCATTTAAACAGGTTGGGTCTTTGGAAGATATACCATCATCATTGAACTTAAGCATAGGTAATTCAGGTATAGTAAACTGCATTTTTTTGTTAACTATTCCGGATTCCAGGTCGGCATTAAACAGGTAAAGTACATAATCACCGACCCCCAAATTGTTTATTTCTAATGGTCTGCTGCTTAAGAGATTTCCAGTTTGGATAAAACCCGGACAATCCTCGTTATCAGGATCTTCCAGGTTACACGTTTCGGACAGCTCTGTTTTTTTTCGTAAAACATATTTTATTTCTGCAGCATTTGTTTTAATATTATTGATCTGTATTCCGCCGTTTGCAATTCCGGAACAGGAGTTAAATATTTTTTTGTCTTTTTCATCAAAATCTGGTGGGGGAGGTGTGAAGGATAATGGAAGGTCATCAGAATACTCTGATTTATTTTTCATTTCTACTTCGGCTTTGAATGAAACTTTTTGAGGTGAGTTAAGCTTCCCATTAAAAATATCCCGTATCGGATTAATTTTAATGGAAGATTTGTCTTGGTTGGCATTGGGGATCGTTTTCCAATTATTGTCATCGCCTGTTGAATATTTCCAGATAAACGGAAGATTTTCTTTATTTGGCAACGTTATCGGTAAACTAAGTTCAATTGTTTGAGTTACATCGTTTATAATTTCCTTACTGGAAGATTTAATTTCATTAAGTCCACCTATTAATGTGTATTTATATTTTATAGCAGACCAAAAACGTCCGAAATTATCTTCAATTCTAAATTCCTCACTCCATTGATCCGGCGCTAACTTATCCAGTTTGAAAAATTGGACTTTTATTCCTTTAAGTTTATCTTTCGAATCAGCTTCGCATTTTTCAGTTCCCTTGGTATTTATAAAGGCTTCCATGGTGAAAGTAAAGCCCGATGAAGAAGCTTCAAAAGGTCTGAGTGACTGTTGGTCTTCATCGAGTTCTTTGGACTGGTTATTTTTCTTGGATTTTTTTTTGGAAAAACAGGTTTCATTTTTATAATTAGTTAATTCCTGTCCACCTTTATCAATATCTCCATTATAAAATTTCCATACGGGTTTATGTTTTCCTTTAAGTGTAATATTATTATGACCCAAGGCCATAATATTTACAATTATCTTAACGTGCGTCTCTCCGTTCTCTGTTTGAGCAAAAACGGTATTTACGTTGAGCATGAATAAACAAAAGAAAAAAATAACAGCAAATGCCTGTAAGCGAAAAAGCAGCCTTATTTTCATTATGAATACAATTTGAACTTAGGTTGTTTTAATTAAGGTCTATTAGTGGTATTTTACTTCTACTATGTTTACACAGCCATCATTATCCCGCCGCATGGTTGCTGATGTGATCTTGATCCTGGTTCTGCCAATGATAAGCTTCCTCCTTTTTTTGCCACTGATCTCATCACATAATGCATTAAAACTAACCAGGTCTCCATTCAAAACAGCTTTGGTTTCGCCTTTATAACATAAATATTTGTCGAAATCCGGTGCTGTCATCTTTTTATCTATCACTTTTGAAAGATAATCTGTAAAAACAGCATCCGATATTTTTACAGAAGTATTGGCTGGTTCCGGATCAGGTAATGGCTTTACGCCTTCGGGGATAAGTGGTTTAATGTTTTCAGGAAGGTGCGATTTTTCAATAACAACCGGTTCAACTGTTATTTCTTTGCTGAATCTTTTTGTACGATCATGATCAAGTGTTACCTGTACCAGGAATTTTCCTGCATTGGGGAACCTGAATTTTGCAGTAGAGCCGTTAGCCGTCATTTTAGGATAATTGGGAATTGACCATTCATAAGAAGTGGCTGTTACCATACAGGTAAACGTTTCTTCGGAACCCGCTAATGTAGAAACCTTACCAATAATTTCTTCTCCACTGATCACCTGGTCACCTTTTTTACCCATGTCTTCGGCAGGTTTAATAGTAATTGCCTGTAACGCATCGCAGGAAGTACCGGTAGAAGCTGTAATATTAAAAGTACCTATCCTTAAAAATTTATGCGTTACATATTGGCCCGTGACTTTTGGGGAGTTATCTCCAAAATCCCAGTTTATCTCGTTTTCATTTGCGGATGCAATAAAGGATAAGGTTTCACCCGCCATATAACTGCTGTCGGTATGAACGGTTATTGTTTTGATCAAAAAATTGACGGGTGTACATTCTTTTTTATCAATTAACCGGTAACTCAATAAACCAAGCGCAATTATCATCATGGCCAGGATCACACGTAATACCCTGTAATCCAAACCCAGTACCTGCCTTGTAAATATCCGTTTCGCCTTCATGAGTGATAGTTAATGTAAATTATTTTTGTTGCTGCAACAGGAATACCTGTTGCTTTAAGTTTAAATTTTCAATTTTAGCAGCGTCCAGGGTGCTGTTCAATGATTCGATCTGCTGTCGCAAGGCATCTGTATTCTGATCTTTCCCGGTAATATCCCTCAGTTGTTTTTTAGCAGCCTGAATGTCTGATAACAAAAAGACCATGCTGCTGTAAAATGCCTTATCCGTAGTTGATTCTTCATCAATTTTTGAGTTCAGTTTTTTAATACTTTCTGTTATCGTTCCATCCAACAGGTCAGGTTTTGAAGCTTTGGTATTGATCGTATCGAGCATACCGGCTATATTAGACATTTCAGCCATAAAGGCAGCCGAAAATTCCTTGTCTTTGGTATAGGACCTCATATCCTTTATTAACCTGTCATTTTGCTTAAACGGCACCTGGATACTGAAAAAAATGGTTGTCGTAATGATGGCTATGCATAGCAGAAACAGCAGAAAGAAATTAGTAAAGGTCTTTTTCCTGGTAGCCTTATTTATAGGTTGCATGTAGATAATTTTTAAAAGTGCTGCTGCACTATGTAATTTTTTATAAATTTAATTAACTTAATTGTTTTTTCAAACTAAATGATCTTATCAATTTAACATCAACCGGTTTCTGCCAGCTTTTACTGATCTATTTTTTGTATGTTGTTACTTTTAAACATATCTCCTCTTTATCTTTTAAAGAACTGATCAAAATACCGTCGTGCTTCCTATCATACAAACCAACGAGAATTAGCTTATTTCCGTGCCCAAAGTCAACAAATACCTTATCATCTATTTTCCAGCCTATCCCTTTAATGGGGATCCCGGGGCCTTTTGTGCTGGTTTCCATGTCTAAATAGTCCTCAAGCGTGATCTTTATTTCATCGCCATCTTTAAAATTTTTATAATTGCCGGTTATATGTGCAAAAACGAATTTTTCACTCTTAATACTCTTGCTCAAAACCGGTACTTTCTCTTTTTGCGCCTTTATATTTTTCTCGCTGAGTTTTTCGGGGTGATTGCCGTCATCGGTGTTAACTTCTAC
The DNA here is from genome assembly GCA_039926045.1 of Ferruginibacter sp. GTDB lineage: Bacteria > Bacteroidota > Bacteroidia > Chitinophagales > Chitinophagaceae > Ferruginibacter. The sequence goes on along the minus strand of JBDSXS010000079.1, from coordinate 14,193 downwards.
ATTGATGTTCCCAAAAACTGAATTATCAATATCATTTGTTTCATTTTCAGTCTTAATTTTTGATGTGGCCTTAAGATTAAACACATTGTACCCAAAATCTTTCATATAAAGCTCGGGGTATTCGAACAGTTCCTTAACAGCGATTATTTTATAAACATATTCGGAAGTTTCTTTATTCAGGTTCATTTTAAAGTAATTATTTCCCTCCCTTCTGATGGCCTGACTGATATTTCCAATCCCGATATTATAAGCAGCAGCCGTTAAAACCCATGATGAGATCTTGAATTTTTTTCTGATTTCAATAAAATTGTCAGCCAAATGTCGGCATGCTTTAACTGTGGCTTTGTTAATATCATTTCTTTCATCCACCTCTCCGTTCACAAGCAAGCCCAGTTCTCTTGCAGTCTCCGGCATGATCTGCCAAAACCCTGCAGCCCCAACAGGAGATTGAACATTTCGTAAGCCACTTTCAACAATGGCCAGGTATTTTAGGTCATCAGGCAAACCAGTCTTTTCCAAATACATTTCAATTGTCTGCATGTATTGACTTTCTTTTCCCTTAAGGCTGGTTACTATATTATACCTGATCTGCTTTTTGATGATCTCCATCAATTTTTTAGCAACCTGGTCGGTTAGCGGGATCCTTTCTCCGCAAAAAAATATTTCATGTGCCGCCAGTTGAAGCGGTATAAAAAAAATAACAAAACCAATTATAACCTGCAGTATGGCTTGTTTTAGGTTCATAATGTATTTTCTGTTGCCCGGTTCCTAATTTTTTTTCGCCTCATTATATACAGACCCCGGTATAGTAAATTCCAGGTTTATTTTTTGCTTCCGGTCATGGATCTCAAACTTTAAATTATCCTCATTCAATACTTCATAAGCTTTAAATGAATAAATGATAGCTATTTGAAACTTAGATTTAATGACTGGAAATTTTTTCGGAAAAATGTCACCGGGATGTAAACTTAGCAAGGAACCATTGTTCCTTACAAGTTTTAAGATCATATTCCCGGTAAAAAATGCTTCATCTCCATCATTTTGTATCAGTAATTTTAAATAGGCATTAGTGCCTGAAAAAATAATATCCTCGCAAATAAGCCTGATCTTGATAACATCATCCCTGTCTTTATAAGCACGGTTTAAGCTCCCTCTTTTTCTGGAATAGACTGAATCAATAAAAGCCTGGGGTATATCAGTACCTGCTAAATTTCTGGTTTGTTCAGGTGGATCGGTGAAAAAATCAATGCCGGGATTAGCAGCGCTTAGCTGGCTTATTTCCGTTCCTGGTATTGCATTATCCTGTGTTTTAGAAGGGATCTTATCATCCGTTTGAGTTAAGACCGTATTTTTAATCCCGAATTTATTCTCGGTAACATTATCAGTGAAGTCATAAACATATTCAACATCAATATCTTTTTTATACTTGATAATTAAAACCGTTGTAGTCCCATTTGTTTCCTTAATCGTATAAGTGGATATGGGTGTATTTTCCAACTTTGCTACTATAGTTAGCGACCTGTTTTCCTTTGTTTTCTTCACATCAAAATAATCGGAAGCATTTGGCTGGGAAATAAAGTCATATTCAATTATTGGAGAATTGAATATAACCTGGACATTTTTTTTGTATTCCACATATATGGTATCGCTTTGCTGGGCATTGATTTTATGTGGCAATAGGAACCATATGGCCAAGAAAAGAAACCGTTGATAAATTTTATATTTGTTCATGTTGTATAGACTTTCGGATCAAACTGTGGTAAGGTAATGAGCAGGTGTAAATAACGCAGAATAGATTCCTTAGTGGAACAGGTTTCCAATTTTTTCTTTTGAAAAAACTGGTCGTATCTTAATGGTGATCTAAGGTAAACCTGCATGAAATTAAAGTATTAAAAAAGGACCAGGCAATTATTTTTCAATCGTAACAATAATAAAATTTATCTTGGATGGATCATTAGGGTCTTTATTAAATTTCACATCTGTGATAATTATTTTATTCCGCTGTGAGCTTAAAGAGCTATAAAAATTATTGAATTTCGTACTTCCTGCCTGACCTGTGATCTTTACATCTGTATCTTCACGCCTGTATAAGTAATCATAAAAATCTTCCAGGGATAGCCTGGAGTTATCCTGGTTTAAAACCGCTATAAGGTAGTCTTTAAAAGTTTTTGTACCTATTATTGAGATGTTTCTTTCCGGTGCAATATCAGTTGCAGGTTTTTCTTTTTTATTTCTTTGATCAGTAAAAATGGTTGTAACATTATCTATATCCACGGGCTTAGGCTTAATCCTGTTATCGGTTATCACAATTTCTTTTAAATATCTTATTGTACGGTCGGCATTTAATGAAACCTTAACGGTATAAGTGCCTGCACGAGGAAAAGTGATAATAGTCTTTTCTGCATGACTATTCGGTTTTATCCCGGATTGATCCACAACAACCCAGGTCCATGAATCTGCATTTTTTGTGCAACTGAACTCAATGGGCTTACCTGCAACCAGGTCACCCGAGTAAACAATTTTATCCTCATTATCCAATTCTTCAAAGCTTTTAAGAATTGTTATTTCCTTAACTACCTCGTCACAATTTGAATTTATACTTGCCTTTATATAATATTTACCGGCATTGGCAAATTGGTGAGAAACATAGGCATTTTTTTCATTTTTCGACCCATCTCCGAAATCCCAGGTTATATTCTTTTTAGCAGAAAGGGTAGTGCTGAAAGTTAGCGGTGCACCCTTATAAAATTCAGATTCGTCAGTAGGTGAAATTTTGATCCCAAATTCAACACATTTGCTTTGGTCTAACCAAAAAAAACTTAACAGGCCTAATGAGAGTATCGTCATAATGAACATGAAAAACCATACAGAATTATCTAACCCATTCACTTTACGGGTGTATATTCTGTTTGTATTCATAATTAAATTATTTAGCGTTATTTTTTGGGGATATACAATTAAAATATTTGTCCTTGTACTCATCTCTCTGTTCTGTTAAAACTTCTATTCTCTGGTTAAGGACATCCTGGTTGCTGTTGACATCAATTTTTTGTCGAGCGCTTTTCTTCGCATTGTAATAAGAACTGAGATTTGTAGCAATATTCATATATAATTTCTTGTCCTCAACCTCGGCATTTACAGCTAGCGTGCTGAGCATTGTAATCTCGTTTGCAATTCTGATATCTAATTGCGTAAAATCAGTTACTTTATTAACGTCTAATGAATCAATAGTTTGCGAAATAGAGAACATTTTATCTGTTATTTCTTTTTGTAAACGATTCCTGGTCTCCGTATTTTTTTTATCCTTAAGTAATACTTCATTGTGTGAAAATGGGACCTTTATACTGGTAAAAACTGTAGTCACTATAATTGCTGTGCATAATAAAAAAAGCAGCATAAAATTTATAGTTGCTTTTCTCCTTTGAGATCGGTTATTAGGTTGCATAACTTTAAAATTTAAGTATATTTAACCGGGTTGCTTAGGGTTCAAAATGTTCAAAAACTATCCTAGAAAACGCCTTCTTGCTTTATTGGAAGTTTCTGCCTGTTGAATAGTTTCTTCTTTTACAAAAATGCCGCTCTCCTTACGTTTACCTATAAATTCCAGTTTACTTAAGGTTTCAAAAAGCCTGGAAGTTACTTTTACGAACTGCACTATTTTTTGAATGTTCTTATTGATATCATTTTGATTAAAAGATGTATTGGCAAGGTTGCTCAGCATACCTTCCAGTTCGCCCTGCTTTAGTTCGCACCACTCACCCAGGTAATTCATTAATTCTTCCTTACCGGAACCAATTCTGAGGTCAATCGTATTTTTCATGATCCTGGCGAGCGTGGAAATAGCTGCAAACATAGTTGCCGGTGGTTCGTACACCATATTCCAGCGCATGCTGGTAATGGCCTGTCCCAGGTAAAGCATTACCCTGTCGCATAAGAACATAACCAGTTCAGAAAGCTCATTCTGCTGATTTTTTTTGAAAATTTTCTGAACGATCTGCGAACAATATAATTCAATATCTGCTAAATATTTATCCAGTTCGCTGTGCAGTGAAAGCAAGTCGGGATGGGCAGTTATAGAGATACAGGGAGGTATATAATCATCTTCAATGCGTACATCGTTACCATTAACGGAAACTTTACCTATGGCCAGCCCGTATGGATGGTTAGCAACCTGGCGATAATTGGAATCACTTACAACTTCAATGCTGTAGGTAGGTAATACGTTGGGAAACCTGGGAGGATTTTCGGCAAGATCCGGGCTTCCTGCAGCTTGTTTTTCAAATGGATGAACAAACAGGAAAATCCACCAGGTAGATTCATTCTTTGAATCTGAGAAGGGGAATGTCCCGGTAAGTACATTGCCTGTGTCAGCCTGCCCAACTGTTGAAAAGGCAGGTAGAGAAATAAAAGCTCCGCCCGAAGTAATGGCCTGGCATGATAATACAGATACCCTGAGGGAATTTTGATTATCAAAAGCCACTTTTATTTCAAAGCTGTCTTCACCTGCAGTAGAGGAGGGGATAATGCCATAGCGTATCGGGGAAAGTTGTTGTGCAGCAATTCCCTGTAAAGCAGAAGCCCAGGCATTATCCTGGTCAATAAAATGGTTTTTATTGATCTTCATGCCGTCGATCCAGTTGACCGGAAAATATTTTGGCTGATCTCTCATAAGTTTATTGTGCTTCTTCCTGTGGTAAAATGCGTTCGCAAATGATTATGGTATTTTCTCTGATGAGGTTATCTTTTACAGATAAATGCGGGTCCAGAATCCTGTTTCTCTGGTACCACTTTGGTTTTGTTCTGAACCACCATTCCTGTGGATGATGATAATCATCTGTATATTCAACCGGTGTCTCACTATGGAATTCGTTGTAGTCGTTTAAAAAATGATAGTATAAGTCTCCAAGATGCATAGCTTCGGGGCCCTTGGCCCTGAAATTTGTTTTTAAAGGTTCTGAAGATCGTTTGGCGATTTCAAAAGCTATAACCACCAGTTTCTCATTTGGCCTTTCGTCGGGCAGATCAATGGGTTGATTTATGGGGTAATACCAGGTTGTAAAAACCGGTAATGGGATCTTATACGCTGCTTCAAATGTGTAGACAAATAAGATCGGGATAAAAAAAGAAAGCATGCTCAGCAGCATCGGGTAAAACAAAAAGTTTTTGTCTTCTAAGAAATACTGAAGGGTGGAAAAAATAACTACGGTAAGTAAGATCAGCGACAACATGAACAAAAGCTCACCTATGTATACTTTCTTTTGTTCGTTTTTATTGGTATAAAAATACCTTTTATGAAAAAAGATCACATGTATTAAACCAAATAATAGAAAAATGCCTGATAATATCCAGTACACAGTGAACAAATGTTCATCAATTAAAGTAGCCAGGTAGCCCATTCCCGAAGCGCCTGTAGCCGCAAAACTGCCAAAAAGAATTGGCTTTTTTACATTCATTGCAAAGCCCTGTGCAAAGTTCTTAACTAATATGAACAGAACTACTGAGCAGGCAAATGAACCGCCAATAAACATGAAAAAGTATTTTAGCGCCATAACAAAATTGCTTGATCAATGATGATACACTTTACAAAATTGGAAAACAGCAGGATCAACATAACAGCCAGTCCAAACGATTTTCGTTGATTTTAATGATAATGGAATTAATAATTCTCAACGTAGATATTAGATATTACCGAACCCTGGAAAATACAGGGTTATTTATTTTGCTTGAATTCAGCTTTCCATTCTTCTCCATCATCACCTTTATAACCATCTAATTTAACCAGGAAACTTTTGGCTGGAAAAAATGGTGTAATGTGAATATCCAGGTGAATACGGTCCTTATTTTCTTCATCCCTTTCAAAATTGATTATCTGGAATTTCTCAATAAGTTTATCTGGTCCCTGGATACCATCGAGGAATTTTACGATCTGTTTTCGCAGGTTTCCTTCCATTTTGGTATTCCAAAGTTCAAATGCACGCCTGTTTAAAAAATCAGACATCACTTTAGCGATAAAATCAAATACCCGTACAACGGAATAAGTTTGCATGCCCAGGTTATCGCCTGTAAATAAGGTTTTGGCAGAGAAAGGCATTACTTTGCCCCATTCGCCCACAAGTGGTACCAGGCCTACGTTTTCCAGTTCTGAAATATCTGCTTTTTTCATATCAAAACGCACTGCATCTACCTCATCAACAGTGCCATAGGTTTTGCCGGCAACCGGTTGCGACATCTTGGTACAATATATTTTACCTGCCAATGCTGCCGACCCGGGAACATACACATCTTCTTCTTCGCCAATCTCTTTATTTTTTCCCCTGCCTACAATGTAATTGCAGGTCATCATTACATTTGCCTTGTGAACATCTCCACCGGTTAAATTGGCATCTGTAAATAAATCCAGGACATCATCTGGTGTTTCCACGTTTTCAAAATCAGTAACCAACATCATTTTATTGGCATAAGCCATCTTGGCCCATTTATCAACTACTTTATTTGACCCCAGGTAGCCCGGAATAACCATCAGCGAATAATTCTGCCTAAGATCCAGGCGGTCAAATTTCTGCTTCAATTCTTCTGCAACATGCTCAATAAATCTCGGCTCGTCCAAATCTGTTATCTGGCTCATTGCCGCATTCATAATACATACATTTTTTAGTTTAGACGACTCGGTGTTTTTATAAAAGAGATGAATTGAACGGTAAGACTGTTCAAGTTCCCTGGTTGATTGCAGTACTTTTTTAAGGTTCCCTTTTAACAGGCTTTCGGCAATTTCTGACTTTGCTGTGCTTTTCTCAACCATGGCAGATACATTATCTGAATTTTCTAAAAGATCAAGCCACATGTTCATCTTCTTTTTCAGTTCTGCACGTTGCGCTTTTTTATTGCTATCGGTAAGAAATATATTTTTCTTTGCTTTACGCTGGGGGTTAAGATTGTCTGCACCATCTACAATTGCTTCGAGGAAGTCGAATCCGCCGGATTTAGCCAGGGTGGTCAACGATTCTTCCATAGGGGCAAGGCCTGTCTGCTGTTTAACATCTTCTTTAAATGAAGCAGCGCTTTCTTGTTTTTGTATTTCTTCGTTTGACATATTACTGATTTTATTTTTAAAAACTATAAAAGAAATGATATCTATTTTCCATCAAGCTCCGCAGCCAGCGATTTTAAAGCATTAATAAATGCTGCTTTGGTTTCGGGATTTTGGATAACATTGGTAAGCGACTTATTACTTTTCAATTGCTTAATAATTTTAAGATAAGCTCCATACTCAATGTCAAGATTCTTTAAATAAGCACTTTGGTTGGTAAGGTTTTTGGGGTCAAAATCTCCCAGGCCGCCGAACTGAAAATTCTCATTGATCGTGGATCCGTCTTCTTTATCCATTTCTACATCAACAGCCGGTCTGAAATGCTCAAAAACAGCTTCTACAGTCTGAAGATCTTCTACTATAGCTGGTTTAATTGGATCGTCGTAAGTGAGTTTTTGAATAAAAAGGGTCTTGTTTGGTGAAATTTCAACAAATCCTTCTCCAACCGGATCGGGAGCAAGAATGGTGGTTGCTATACCGGGCTTAACTTGTGGCATAATTGTCTATTTTAGTTTTGGTGATAATATGAGTAACCTACAGTTATTTTATATAAATATATTAATAGTTTTTAGCTTTCTTCAATTTTCCATACTAATTCTTCATTTTTTATGTCAACATGAATGGTGTTGCCCTTTTTTACCTCACCTGATATTATATATTTTGAAATGGGCCTTCGTATTTGGGTACGTATTACACTCGAAATTTGCCTGGCGCCGTATTTTGGCGTAAAACCATTTAATGCAAGGTGTTTTTTAGCTTCTTCTGTAATTGAAAAACTTATTCCCTGCTTATCCAATATCTCCAACAGGCCTTTCATCTGGATATCAAATATCCGAACAATACTTGTTTCAGTAATCGACGCAAAAGGTACAATTTCTGTAAGTCTTGCCAAAAATTCAGGGCGGAAATATTTGGTCATGATCTCCATCAATTTATTGGAGCCTGGCATCTCATTTTTGGCAAATTGCTCTGCAATCCACTCGCTGCCGATATTTGAAGTAAAAATAATCAATGCATTCGAAAAATCGCCCTCTTTACCAAGCCTGTCATGCATATGACCTTCATCCAGTATTTGCAAAAAAGTATCAAAAACGGATGGATGTGCTTTTTCAATTTCATCGAATAATAATACGGAATAAGGTTTTTGCCGTATTTTATTTACCAATACGCCACCTTCTTCATAACCAACATACCCGGGGGGGGCTCCATACAGAAGTGCAGCAGAGTGCTCTTCCTTAAATTCCGACATGTCAAACCGTATCATGGCCTTTTCGTCGTTGAATAGAAATTCGGCCAGCGATTTGGCGAGTTCAGTTTTACCGGTACCGGTGGGGCCAAGTAAAAAGAATGACCCGATGGGTTGACCCTTTTTATTTAAACCGCTTCTTGATTCCAGTATTGCTTCTGAAAGCGCTTTCACTGCGTGATCCTGCCCAATAACCCTCTTTTTAAGATAGGATTCCATATTCAGCAACCTTTCTTTTTCCTGTGCCTGGATCTTACCCAGCGGGATACCGGTTTTATACGATATTACCGAGGCAATATCTTCTTTAGTTATATCGTCTTTTTTAACATCGGCCAAAACAGTAAGCTTCGATAAACTATCGGTTAAAAAGTTTTCAAACTCCACAGCTGTTTCAAATTTATCTGCCTGTGAAGCATCTTCCAGTTTTCCCAATAACACCGGGCTTATTTTTGCCTTTACTAAGTTATTCAGCCATTTGTATTCATTAAAAAGTTCGTGCTCAGTTAGTTTTGCCTCGTTTAATTTTAAAGCGTTTAAATTTACCGTTAAGTCCTCCAATTCTTTTTTATTCGTATCAATCATCAGTTTGATAGCTGCCATGGTCCTGTCAAGCAGATCTATAGCTGCATCTGGTAATCTCCTGTCTTTAATATACCGTTTAGCTAACCGTACACATTCACTTACAGCACCTTTCTCAATTTTTAACTGGTGATGATCTTCAAATTTGGAGGAGAGGCATTGGAGCATTTTTATAGCTGAGTCCGTATCGGGTTCCGGAACGGATAACACTTCGAAACGACGGGTAAATGCCTGGTCAGGCTCAATATTTTTTCTGTATTCATCATTGGTTGTTGCTCCAATTACTGTTATTTCACCACGTGCAAGTTCGGGTTTTAGCAGGTTAGCCGCACCGCCCCCCATGGAACCCTTACTATCAAGCAGTATATGAATTTCATCAATAAAGATGATTGCCTTGGAATACTGTTTGACCTCTTTAATAATATTTTTCAAGCGGTCTTCAATTTCACCTTTGTAGGATGCGCCGGCTATGAGAGACCCCAGGTCAAGTTCAAATAATAAAGAATCCTGTAGCTGCAGTGGTACTTTTTTATCTGCAATATCCCTTGCCAAACCATCTATCAGGGCTGTTTTACCCACCCCGGCTTCCCCTGTAATGATCACATTGGGTTTTGTTCGCCGGCAAAGTATCTCCATCATCATGCGGGTCTCTTTATCACGTCCTACGATGGGGTCGGTTTTATTTTCTCTTGCAAGCGCTGTGCGTTCAACACAATATTTAAACAGGGCACCTCCCCCGGAGGGAGCATTCCCATTTGCTTCCGGTTGTGTTATAGCCTGTTTAAAACCATCTTCTTTAAAGTAAACTTCCAGTATTTCCTTTTCTTTAACCGGGAATGTTTTTAATTGCTCATTGGTAAAACCAACACCGGGTTTGGATAAAGCACACAATACACAGATCGGAGATATTTGATCAAGCCCCATTTTTATCCTTACATTATCTGCTTCATCAAAAACTATTTTCACTCCCTCATCACCGGTGATCTTATCTTTTGCCTGGGCCACTTTGGGATATTCATCCATCCTCACTTCGGCCCATTCCATAATATAGCCTGAATCTTTACCAATAGAATCCAGGAAGTTCTTTAAGCCTACTTCTTTATGCAACATACTCCTGAGCAGGTGAGCAGGATAAAAAAACTCGTTATGATACTCTTTTGCAAGTGATTGCGAAATTTCTATAGCTGTTTTAACAGACTCATTAAGCGAAAGTGTTGGCATAAAATTATTTAGTTGTCCATTTAACAAAACCAAGACAATTTACCAAGAAAAAAGCTGAAATGCAAAGAAAATATACAGTGTTATTGATATTTATTTTAAAAGCCGGGGATAGATAAGCTACATTATCCTTTAAAACAAGCTGATTTAAAATAGAAAAATACAGTTTATGTGTTTTTTTAAGAAAACTGATTGTATTTTGTGTTTCCGGTTTAAGTTTTATTACCATGAGCAATATCAATTATTATAAAACGCCACTTAAACTTTCTTCCTTACTGGAAGGTGACGTGCTGGCTAATTGTGATCTAAAAGAATCGATCACCAAAACCCTGGAACTGATCATTATGACAAGATTTGGTGAGCACAGGCACGACCCCAGTTTTGGATGCGAGATCTGGGACCTGGATTTTGAACTGATTGTGAGTGAAAATAAATGGGAGGAGAAATTAAGGCAATCGCTGCTTAAATCGGTCACTACGCATGAACACAGATTATCTGATATCCAGTTAGTAGTGTCAATTACTGAAATTGAAAAATTTCATTTGCTTAAGCAGCATGCCGAAATTAAAAAACGTGTAGATATTGAGCTGAAAGCAACAATTCAAAAGACCGGGGAATTTTTTAAGTTTAACAATAGCTTGTTCTTAAGCCCCATGGCCGTAAGCTAGATAAATCAATTTGTATGTTTTCAGATGCCGCTAATACGAAGGAAATAATCAGGAACCGGATGCTGAAACACGCATTGAATTACTGGAACCTGAAAAATACCGAATACCTGGATCCCATTGTTAAGATCATCCTGGAAGCGCTCTCTACCGAATTATATAACCTGGGTAACGAGATCAAAGATTCGGAAGTAAGGTTGCTTGAAAAAATTGCCAACCTGTTGGCTCCCGAATTTTTAACCTGTCCTAATCCGGCGCATGCCATCATGCATGCCATGCCTGTTGAGGTGCACGACACCATCAGCGAAACTGATCATTTTTATACCCCTAAAAAATATTCTTCCAGGCAGGATGAGACACTTGATAAAAGTATTGATGTATTCTTTACCCCGGTTGGTAAATTAAAACTGTTCCAGGCGGGGATTTCCTATATGGTAGCCGGAAATAACCTGTACTCGGTGGATGGGAATTATAATAAATTAATTACAGGCCAAACAAGGGGCCGTTTGGATAACCAGGTGATCTGGCTGGGTATTAACCTGGATGAAAAAATTGATAATGTAAATAACCTTTTTTTTTATTTTGACTGGAAAAACATGGAGCACAGCCTGTCAAATCTTAACTACCAGCTTTTGCCACTCAGCAAGTGGTACCTGAATGATGAGGAAATAACGATAGCCGAGGGGCTGCCTTATGAACAAAAGCAGGTCAGCGGATCGTCAGGCAAAGACCTGTCTTTTGATTATGACCTGCTTTCTTTGGTTGAAAAGGACATCACAAATTTTTACAACCGCAAATTCATAACCATTGCTGACAAACGGAATATGAATGTGCAGCAACTTACTGAAAATTACCCGGCTGCATTCAGGAATACTTTTTCAGAATCTGATCTGCAAAAATTTTCCGAAAAACTACTTTGGATAAAGGTTGTTTTTCCTGCGGCTTTACCGCAGGGCTCACTTGATGAACTGTATGTTTATACAAATAGTTTTCCGGTAATGAACCGCCAGTTGAATGACCTGAAATACCGCCTCAAGCGTGGAAGCAATATTATTCCACTGAAAGTTTCAGGTATGGAACAGTTTCTTTCTGTGCGGTCACTTGCGGATGAAGCGCATGTATACACGGCAACACCCTTCCGGAAAACAGAGGAAGAAGAAACAGGCACATATACTTTACGTAGTGGTGGAGTTGAACGTTTTGACGGTCGCAATGCAAAAGAATTTATCAGTTACCTGCTTGAACTGTTGCGTAGTGAATCTGCTGCTTTTTCAGCGCATGGTAACGATTTCATTGCATCCACGCTTCGTGAGATGGACCAACGTATTGCATTGATGGAACAAAAAACAAGGGCCATTTCAAATACAACTTCAGAGATCCCGCATTATATTATAGCCAAACCTTACGAAGGATGTGAGATGATGTATATTGAATACTGGACCACCAATGCCGAAATGGCCAATGTTATTCGCTCTGGCATACGGTTGCAGGAATACAACGGATCAAAAATAAATCCGGATTCACTTCTTTTGATCACCACTTCTGGTGCTGGTAAAAACCGGCTGAAGCCGGAAGAAAGAGTAAAGGCTTTCCGTTACGGATTGATGACTCGCAACAGAATTGTAACCAGGGAAGATATACGGAACTTGTGCTTCTATGAATTAGGCGACAGGATAAATAAAGTGGATGTGGAAAGGGGGGTTGAAATGTCAACAAATCCGAAACAAAGTTTCCAGCGCACCATTGATATTACCATCACGGCCAGCCAGAAAGAAAGATTAAACAACGAAACATGGGATGTATTATTCGATCATCTGAAAGCCAAATTGAGCAGCCGGTCGGGGATGAGTAATCATTACAGGTTTTTTTTAAACAAGTAGTAAAATCGGTTTATGAAGGGGCCAAACCTGTCGAATATATTAGCAGACACATTTGATGTTGACTTTAAAGCAGAGGTTATTGCTGCTGAGTTGATTGATAATCATGTTCCTGCCGAACAGATCATGATACTGATGCTGGGAGCCCGCAAACGGGCTTACAGCAAAGATGTTGATGCTGTTACGGAAGAGCTTTCCGACTATAATAATAAAGAATACACATTAATTGGCACACACAAGGAGGGGATTTATGATATGCTGCCCCAGGGGATCTTTCATTCACCAACCTTACCAAAAAATGCAAAATCCCAAAGCGAGATCATTGCTAATATTAAGAAACACCGGATCGAAGAAAGTAACGCCCGGCGTTTGTTTTTACCATTTGAGGCTGCCATAAATCACCTGCGTATCCAGATGGCCTTATTTGAAAACAGGCTTGATAAAGGAGCTCATCATAATGACCTGGTTAGTTTGTTTAAAAGCCATTGGGCCATATTTAATTACCTGGATACAGCCCAGGCCGATATTTTTTTACAGGTACTTCCCCTTATACACGATATCCGTGACGATTATGAAGCTGCTGCCATCATTATTGAGTTGTTGCTTTCCGTTCCTGTTAAGATAACCGGCCATTTGCAAGGGCCCGTAAAATGTGCCAACCCTGTTTTTTCAAGTTTAAACGATACGCAACTGGGCATTAATTTTACAACAGGCAATGAAGTATATAATGGGGGAGAGGACGAGATCATAGTAAACATTGGGCCGATAGACAATGCCCGGTTAAAGCAGTTTATGCCCGGTACAAAAAATGGTAAAATTCTGGAATCTTTATGTGATTACCTGTTGCCGGTACATGTTGATGTTACAACCAATTTTGAATTGTTTGATACGGAAAAAGCCATGCGGCTGGCCGATAAAGAAACAGATTTTAATTCTACTATGGGATTGAGCACGTATCTATAGGATGATCCCCCGGTTCTTATTTCCCGGTCTTGATTTTATGGTAAGTCAGCAAGCCTGCCTCTTGGGTTTGCCTTAGCTGCAGCGATCCGCTGATCCCAGGTTTGTTGTATTGTAGCGTTGATACCGTGATTGGTTTGACTTTCACTGTCATAACGGGCATCTACCCGTGTGGCCTGTTGTGCAAACCTTTCCTGTAACTGGCTTACTTTTCGTTGCAAAGCATCGGTTGTGGACGCAGAAACGCCTACCACTGCATTATAAAATTCCCTGGCACTTATGGCGAGTATATCATAATGTCCCTGTTCGTGTTTAAGCAGATCATTGGTCATGTGACTTGCTACTACCCAGCAGTCATCTGCAATTAAACTTAGATCAATAGTAACAGCAGTAACGGTAAGCGCATTTCTTACCCTTGCCAGAACGAAATCGGATGGAGCACTGTCTGGATGTATTTGTGCATACTCATTGGCCGCACCCGGCTGCCCCTGTTGCTGGTTAAAATCCGACCAGGAAAGTGTTCTATTGAAATTATTTAGCGGCATTAATAAATTTTAATTT
>JBDSXS010000078.1:0-28205 GCA_039926045.1 Ferruginibacter sp. | reverse complement strand
GAGCAACATGTACAAACAACTCAGCCCATCATGATTTCCGATGTTGAGGAGCCTGCCATGCAGGACGAAACAGAGGATCTTCGGCGCAGGGCGATAGATCGGATTGCAAAACTGCGTAACTTGTCGTTCAACATTAACGCAGCCGATCCTAATAATGAGTTTGAAACGGTGCCTGCTTACCTTCGCCGCAATATGGAATTACACAATTCCATTGCCGACGTAGAAAGTTTTTACAGTAACTACACCGTAAAAACAGACGACAACAACCAGTCGGAAATAAGTACACTGAACAGTTTCCTGGAAGGTAAAAAACCTGATTAAAATATTGTTCCGTTTAGGATAGTCCTGAGCGGAGCCGAAGGATGTTTGTGTTTGGTATTTTGAGTAAATAGCCCAACGATCTTTATCGGTGGGCTTATTTATTATATTAGTTTAAGACTTCTGCGCCCAATTTGGCCAGCCAGCGGTTTACATCAGTGATCTGAACTGTATGCCGCTTTTCAGGTATATGCACTTTGCTGCGTTCCTCCAGTTCCAGTAGAAGCTGTTGCCTTGTTGCCGCATCTTGTAAACCGGCAATGCTGCAGGCTTTTTCAAAAATGTTATGCATCCCATAGCCAACTACAACATCAGGTAGTCCTTTGAATTCAGGGAGGGCCATGATCTTCTTTACAAAATAATAGGTTTGACCCTGGATTATTTTTGTGTGTACGGTGTAAAAATGTTCCATTTCCTGTGTTTTAATGTGGTACAATTAATTTTCAAATACGGTTCAATGCTTTTATAAAAACTTAGCATATACTCTTTTCAGATCTGCATCTGCCTGGTAAGAATACATACGCCTTTGCAAAAGCAATGGTTTTATACCAACCGGTACAAGGAAATGGATTGCTCATTGATGCCAACACTTTATGTAAAAGTGATCACATAACGAACATGATAGAAATTCAAAGGATAATATTGGAAAAATTAAATGTTAGGGGGAAATCCATTAATATAAAATGGCTGTTCAGAGGATACGTAAGCGTGGTAGAGGTTGTGTAGTAAGTCGATGTAAAAATAGATTTTACAATTGAAGAAATCAAGAAAAATGGCTTTAGTTATTCACAATAAGGAATATGGAGATGCAATTCGCTCAGCAACAACAACTTAATTTTAATCTACATTTTAATTTAAATGAATGTGACCCCTGGATCTATAGGATAAATGCAAAAAAGAACCAAGCCGGCACGGTTTGGTTCTTTCTGTTTAATATCTGATGCCGGTTTTTGTAAACGGGCTGATCTTAATTTTTAGTACTATCAGCTTTTGTTGGAACAAGTAATGCGGGTGGTGCTGTTGTTTGCACCGTTGTTGGAACGGGTTTGCTGTTTAATGGAGCCCCAACAGCAATGTCGCAACGGTGATTTGGCTCCCCGTGCGGAGGGTTCATGCCTGGTGCGGTTTTCGTTTGCGTAGGTACCTGTGTGGTAGTAACGAGTGGTTGAGCATTCGTAGGCGCAGGCTTACTGTTTAATGGAGCACCAACAGCAATGTCGCAACGGTGATTTGGTTCGCCATGTGGCGGATTCATACCCGGCGCTGTTTTAGTTGGTGTAGGAACCTGCGTCATCGTAACACCCGGTTGTTGTGATGTGTTTAACGCTACAGGTTGAGCATTCGTGGGTGCTGGCTTACTGTTCAATGGAGCGCCAACAGCAATATCACACCGGTGATTTGGTTCTCCATGCGGTGGATTCATACCCGGTGCTGTTTTAGTTTGAGTAGGAACCGGTGTCATAGTAACAGCCTGTTGTTGTGCGGTATTTAATGCTACAGGTTGAGCGGTGACAGGCGCAGGCTTGCTGTTTAATGGAGCGCCAACAGCAATGTCGCACCGATGTCCTGGTTGGCCATGCGGAGGATTCATACCAGGTGCCGTTGTAGTTGCTGCAGTAGTTTGTGGTACTGCGTTCACCAAATTAGCCTGTTGCGGGTTATAACTTGCCGTACTGGCACCGGGAATAACCGGAGTATTAGCCGGTATTGTATTGGCCGTTGTTGTATTAACTGCAGCTGCTTGTGTTGTTGTTTTTTCAGAAGCTGTGGGAATTATAGACTTATCTATATAGTCATTATTGTCGTTGCCTGCGCAGGATACAAATGCAGCAACTGTTATTAAAGCCACAGCGGTGTGTAGTTTCGATATCATAACATTATTTTTAGGTAGGCTGCAATTTAGGGCTAAATAGTGTAAATGCAAAAATGAAACTAGTTGGCTGATACTATCCGGCTAGAACTATATTACTTATTATTCATTTGTTTTCTTGTGAAATTCATGTATATAGAAAATTATCCGGTAGTTTTTTGAGGAATGATATCAAACGGCACCATTATTGAAATATTAGAAGATGGGGAATTTTAGAACATTTAAAATTTATATCTATGAAAAAGTTATCCCTTCTTATCTCTTTTGCCTTTTACGGCATTATTGCATCTGCTCAAGTCACACAACAGGTAACTCAACAATCACCTAACATAGTCAAGACTGCATACCTTACCAATTTAAACGGTAAAATAATGCAGGCTTACCCTAACCCGGCAACAGACCATGTTATCATACAACATCATTCTTCTGCTGAAAGAGCCGTGATCTCACTGGTAAGTACCGATGGGCAAATTATGGAGCAAAGAACAGTTTTGCCCAATACATTGCAAACAGAACTGAACATAGGCAGGCTTAACAAAGGCATATACATCTTGAAATTTGATGACGGAAGAGGAGATGTGAGAACTTTAAAGCTGGTAAAGAATTAGAGAATAGGCTTCATCACTAAATGAAATAAAATCCCGGCAACTAAATTGCCGGGATGTAATTATTAAACGTTTGGTAGACTATTGCTTAAAATTATCGGAAGCATTTCCTCCCCCACTTTGCTCAGGACTACACCGTAAAAAACTTATGAAAATATGGTATCGTTTCAATGCCTTTGTAAAAATTAGCGAGGTCAAATTTTTCATTAGGGCTATGTAGGTTATCGCTGTCCAGGCCAAAACCCATCAATACTACTTTTGCGTTCAGTTCTTTTTCAAACAGCGAACAAATGGGTATACTGCCTCCGCCACGTAGGGGTATAGGCGTTTTACCAAAAGTAGTTTCCATAGCTTTTGCCGCCGCCTTGTAGGCATTGCTGTCAATGGGTGTAAGGTAAGGTTCGCCGCCATGATGCAGGGTTGCTTTTACTGTAACATATGGGGGTGCAATGGTCTGCAGATGATCTATCAATAGTTTCGATATTTTATCAGACTTTTGATTGGGTACCAACCTGGCCGAAATTTTTGCAAACGCTTTTGATGGTAAAACGGTTTTGGCGCCTTCGCCGGTATAGCCGCCCCAAATACCGTTAAGCTCAATCGTAGGACGTATGCCTGTTCTTTCATTGGTGCTGTATCCTGCTTCACCCCATAATTCTATTACGCCCAGGTCATGTTTATACTCAGGTTCATTGAACGGTGCTTCTGCCATTAATTTTCTTTCTTCATCAGAGGATTCTAAAACATCTGCATAAAAGCCGGGTATAGTTATATGATTATTTTCGTCGTGCAGCGATGCGATCATTTTTGCCAGTATGGTAATGGGGTTGGCAACAGCGCCGCCATATACACCACTATGCAGATCACGGTTGGGACCCGTTACTTCCACTTCAATATAACTAAGGCCACGCAGGCCAATATCAAGGCTTGGTGTATCAAGACTTATCATAGCACTGTCGCTGATAAGCACACAATCGGCTTTTAATAATTCTTTGTTGGCAGTAACAAACTTTGCCAGGTTGGGCGAACCGACTTCTTCTTCACCCTCAATACAGAATTTTATATTGTTTTCGAGTGTGTTGGTTTGTATCAATGTTTCCAGGGCCTTTACGTGCATATACATCTGGCCTTTATCATCGCAACTGCCACGTGCATAAATTTTACCGTCAATAATTACGGGTTCAAAGGGACCGCTTTTCCAGAGTTCCAATGGTTCAGCTGGTTGTACATCATAATGGCCATATACCAATACTGTTGGCTTGCCTGGATCGATCATTTTTTCGGCATAAACCACGGGGTGGCCAGCAGTTTCATATATCTCTGCTTTATCAACACCGGCTTCAAGCAGGCGTTGCTTTACGGCTTCGGCGCAGGCGATCATATCAGGTTTGTGTTCGGCCTTTGCACTTACACTCGGTATGCGTAACAGCTCCAGCAATTCATTTAAAAAGCGCTCCTTATTTTTTTCCTGGTAATCTTTCCAAACTTGCATGTGTGTATTATTTGTGTATTAAATTATAAAATGAGTATGGGCTAAATTACATTTTTTTTAGCCCCAAATTTGGTTATGTTAAAAAAGATAGAAAGTTAATGAAATGGGTAAAATTGATTTTGCTGAATGATACAGGTGCCTATATATTTGCACCAGATTGTTTGTCAATTTATCAGCCTTTGTTTTAGCTGGATCGCACTTGGTTCTGTCTAACACAAAGGCTGAGTCCATTTAGGGAACTGAAGAAAGGAGTTTTTCAATATTTTATTCTCCTGTAAAGCAATACCAGAAGCCCTGTCAGCACATAGAGCACTGCAATTATAGCCAATCCCCATTTTATTACAGAGGCGCATGTTGTACAAAATGAAACAGTGTTGGAGCCCTGGCCATTGAGTGTAAGTAACATGCCGGCATTCTCAAGTATGTCTAAAACACCTGCCAGCAAAGCGGCTTTAGCAATAAGGTTGCCTGCTTTTGCAACAGGGCCGTTAATGGCCGATGCAATTTTTTTACAGGCAAGAAATAAAAAGCCTGCATAAAAGAACAGGAATAAAAAATCCCAGTAGGTATTGATCTTTGCTGCTGCAATATTATCTGTACCTCCTCCAGGTGCCCAGGCATTAAGAATGTGTGTCGTTTTTTTGGCGTTGTAAGCAAATTCCAGGTCCAAAATCCCCATGGGTGTTGCAGGGGTTTTTAATGTGGTGCCTGTTTTGGCCATTACAACTATCATGACGATGCTACCTATAAATAAAAACGGAAGGAAGAATTTTTTCATGGCAGTTTGATTTTTGCTTAAAGGTCATATGAATAACCAGATGAACTTCACCTGCGTGTTTTATCGAATGAATTACAACCTTGTTGCTACATGATCCCAGTTTACCAGCTGCCACCAGTTATCAACATAGTCGGCCCTTTTGTTTTGGTATTTTAAGTAATAGGCATGTTCCCAAACATCCAATGCCAGTAATGGGAAACCTTTTATTTCGCTAATATCCATCAACGGATTATCCTGGTTAGGTGTAGAGCCGATCATTAATTTTTTATCATTATTGAGATAGAGCCATGCCCATCCACTGCCAAAGCGTGTTTTACCTGCATCGCCAAATTGTTTTTTAAAATTTTCAAAGGAACCAAAATTCCTTTCAATGGCTTCTAATAATGTGCCTGTTGGTTTATTGTTTTCGGTTTTAGGGCGCATGCATTGCCAGAACATTTCATGGTTATAGTGTCCGCCTGCGTTGTTACGCATTTTGGCTGAGTATTTTGAAATTTTAGCCAATACATCTTCCACCGGTTTTGTGATATCAACATTTTCGGCGGCAGCAGCGTCCTTTGCATTTTTTGAATAGGCTGCCGCATGTTTGCTGTAATGTATTTCCATGGTCATCGCATCAATTACATTTTCCAGTGCGTCATATTTATACGGAAGAGGCTGTTGATCAAATCCGGTTTTAGAATTGAGCGGCGCAAGATCTGCCGGCGTAGTAAAAGATTGTAATAACGGAGCAGCTGCACTAAATCCAATACCGAAGGCCAGCCCCCCCTTTACTGTTTTTGAAATAAATGTTCTGCGGGTGCTGCTGTTTTTTTTAGGCATGATAGATGGTTTAGGCGTTTGATCGTCCTTTAAATTTACTGAAAATATTTTTTACTTTCTTGAATGCCCGGTAATAATACTCTTTATTGAATAGCTGTGAGTCGTGCATGGCTTTATAGGTAAAAAAGATGCCGACAGGCGTAAGTACTATTACAGCCAGCCACATGCCGATATAAGGAGGCATGATACTTTCTTTCACAAATTTTTCACCGAACATATTCAAGAGGTGAAATAACAGGAAGAAAATAATAGCAACTACCAGGGGCATACCCAACCCGCCTTTGCGAATGATGGAGCCCAGCGGTGCACCGATAAAAAATAATACAAAACAGGCCATGGATAAGGAAAACTTACGATGCCATTCAATTTTGTGATACTTGATCTCTTCCTTGCGGGTCTCTATATCGGTACCTGAACTTTCAACAATGAATTTTAAATTATGAGCAATGGCAATTGCCATATCATAAACCTGCAAACGTGCAGAATCAGGTACAAGGGAATCAAATTTGTTTAGTTTAGTTTGAACGACCGGGATGCTTTTTTTAAAGCTGTCCTGCCTGGCAGTATATGGTAAAGTCATGGCAATAGTTCTATACATCCTTGTTCTAATAGTGTCATTCAAGTTAAACAACGAATCGAGTGAACGGTTGATCTGTCCGGCACTTAACATCTTAAAATTATTCCGGTACACGCTGTCATTGGTAGTTTGTTTTTGTAAAGAACTCAGGTCGAATAATTTTTTAAAAGAGCTGAAACCAAGCCGGATGAATTCGGTGCTGGAATCTGTGTTGTTACCGCTTTCCTGGTAGCGGAAGCCATTTGTAAGGTTAAATTCTAAAAATTTTTTATCCGCAGAAATGGTCATTACGCCTGTTTCTGCAATGATGCTGTTGTTTTGCAGCGGATTGGTTTGTTCGTAAATTAAAATATTACGAATGGTTTTTCCGTCGGCATCTTTTTTACCGGCTTTAATGGCATAGTTGGGGATATGGGTAAAGAAAACGCCTTCTTTAAGTTCAAAAGCAGGTTTCTTATAAAAGATATCATTGTATAGCGCAACAAATTTTAAATTGGCATAGGGTATCACATAGTTGGCAAACATGAATGTAACCCCACAGAAAAATATCGCTACCCATATCAATGGGCGCATAAAGCGCAAAAGGGATATGCCGGAAGATTTAATGGCCACCAGTTCAAAACTTTCGCCCAGGTTACCAAATGTCATGATAGAAGAAATGAGAATAGCAATTGGCATTGCAAGTGTAAGCATGGAGGCGCTCACATACCATAAAAATTTCCCGATGGTGATAAAATCAAGTCCCTTGCCCACCAGGTCATCCAGGTATTTCCAAAGTCCCTGCATCATCAGCACAAAAAAAGCAATGAAGAACGTTATGATGAACGGCCCGATAAAAGATTTAAGAATAAGTTTATCTAATTTCTTTATCATGCATAGCAGTGGATGTGATAAAATTTATTGTAGTAATTTGATGCTCTATGAGCAATATTTCAAAATTAATGCTTTCTGATGAGGAACAGCAACTGGTAAATAACCCCGGCTGGATTTTAACGAAACGTGTGATCATTGATAAGGTTTGTCAAATGATGGCCGACATGGCAGAAAGCCAAAAACAAATAATTGAAAGAGAAAAAAACTGGTTGCCTCCGGTCATTTTACGATCCACTCCAAAAATAGCAAAGGGTGAAAATTATTTACAACTTCCTTATGTGTTGTTGGATTATCCCCGTTGCTTTGACACAACAAATATTTTTGCCGTAAGAACCATGTTTTGGTGGGGGAATTTTTTCAGCATTACGCTACATGTATCAGGAATATACAAACAATTGTTCCGGGAAAGAATACTTGAAAATACAGAAGCAGCAATGCCAGGTATTTTTATTTGTATCAATGAAAGCCAGTGGCATCATCATTTTGAACCCAATAACTATATACCCTTCAAACAATTGTCAGCCAAAGAACGTGAAGCGCTGATCTTAGAAAAACCATTTGTAAAACTGGCAGTAAAATTTCCATTACAACAATGGAATGATATACCCATGTTGCTGGATAGTTCTTTTAAAGCAATAATTGAAATGCTGAAAGGGTAGCTTAGCTTCCGAGACGGTGAAATAATTCCTTAACCTGGTATTCCCATAACTGGCTCTGGTCTTTGATCTCTTTTTTTTCTGCAAAATCACTGATCACTAAAATGGTTTGATTGGTAACTTCTGATTTATCAATGCGCCATTCAAAATATTCATCTTTGCTCATATAGTCCCAGCGAAAACGAACAAATTTATCTTCTTCACTATCTACCAGTTCAGCTTTGTCCTCGGTACCATTCCATGAAAAACTGAATTGCCCGTCACGCTCGTCAACTTTATCGGCAAACCATTCCTGCAGTCCTGCAGGAGTTCTTAAAAAATCAAACAAAATACCCGGGGAACATCTTACAGGGTACTCAAGTGTATATAAAACTTTCTTACTCATTCTTTTTTTTTAAAATATCCTCGCTCTCATGCAATAATAACAAAATAATCTACAGTACAAATTATTTATTTAGTTTTTTTTGTTTTACTTATAATTGTCAAATATTAAACAAAATCGATTTTAAGCTACTGAAATCCAGTGTTTTAGATTTATTTTTTTGGTAGCATATAGTAAATAGTATAAATTACGTTAATAATCCCGGATGTTTTTAACATATTCTTAACCCATAAATTATTTTCGTACTTAACCTAAAAACTTCAGGCTTATGAGTATGCGTCAGCTAAAAATCACTAAGTCAATCACAAACCGTGAGAGTCAGAGTTTAGAGAAATATTTACAGGAGATTGGTAAAGTAGAATTGATAACCCCCGAAGAAGAAGTAAAATTAGCCATCAGGATAAAACAGGGAGACCAATTAGCCCTGGAGAAACTTACCAAAGCAAATCTTCGTTTTGTTGTATCTGTTGCAAAGCAATATCAAAACCAGGGCTTAACACTGCCCGATCTTATCAACGAAGGAAATCTTGGATTAATAAAAGCAGCACAGCGTTTTGATGAGACCCGTGGATTTAAATTCATCTCTTATGCTGTGTGGTGGATACGTCAAAGCATATTACAGGCGCTTGCAGAACAATCAAGGATCGTACGTTTACCATTAAATAAAGTTGGCCTTACCAACCGGATCAGTAAAGCTTATTCACAACTGGAGCAGGAATTTGAAAGAGAGCCTACACCTGAGGAACTGGCTTTTTTACTGGATATGGATCCTGTTGAAATAGCCGCCACATTGGGTGTTGCCGCCAGGCATGTGAGTATGGACCAGCCATTGTCAGATGGCGAAGACAGTACTTTAATTGATGTGCTGATCAATCATAATGCTGAAAAAACAGATCATGCCCTCGCTTTTAAAGCATCACTTAAAACAGAGATAGACCGTTCATTAAGCACATTGACTGAGCGGCAAAAAGATGTGATCCGTTTCTTTTTTGGTATTGGTGTTGATCATGCATTAAGTCTTGAAGACATTGGGGAACATTTTAACCTCACCCGGGAAAGGGTAAGGCAAATAAAAGATAAAGCTATTACCAAACTCCGTACTGCGTCCCGTTGTAAACTCTTAAAAGCATACCTGGGCGTATAACTAGGTTAATTATATTTTGAACAGCCTGGTAACAGGCTGTTTTGTTTTTTATACCGGATTTAACTTCAATAAGATCGTCCCTTCCCTGTTTATTGAAATCAATTTTAATAATCCTTATTTTTCCCCGAAATTTGCACAACTATAAATTACATTAAATGTCAATTGAAATAAAAGTTCCAACCGTTGGTGAAAGTATCAGTGAAGTAACGCTGGTTAAATGGCATAAGAAAGATGGAGAATGGGCCAACAGGGATGAAGTAATTGCGGAGTTGGAAAGTGAAAAGGCAACTTTTGAATTAAATGCCGAGCAGGCAGGAACCATAAAGATCATTGCTAAGGAAGGTGATATACTGAATATTGGTGACGTGGTTTGTTCTATTGATACTGAAGCCCCCCCACCCCCCAAGGGGGGATCAGAAGAAGCTCCTAAAGAAACTGAAGCTCAAAAAGAGATAACAAACCCCAAACAACCTGTAGCGACGGGTGAACAAACTGAAGTAAAAACAACTGATGTAAAGACAACTCCGGTTGCAGCGGCCATTATTGCAGATAAAAAGATTGATGTTAAAGTGGTAACCCCATCTGGAAGCAATGGAAAGATCGTAAAGCAGGATGTAATGGATGCATTGAATAACCCCGGAAGAAAGCCGGGTACTGTTTTGTTTGAAAGAACCGAGCGTGAACAGAAAATGAGTAACCTGCGTAAAACCATCAGCAGGCGCCTGGTTGAAGCCAAAAATACAACAGCCATGCTCACCACTTTTAATGAAGTGGATATGAGCGCCATTATGGAGATCAGGAAAAAGTACAAGGATAAATTTAAAGAACTGCATGGTGTTAACCTCGGTTTTATGAGTTTCTTCACCAAAGCATGTACTTATGCATTACTGGAATGGCCATCGGTTAATGCTTATATAGACGGCGAAAATATTTTGTACCACGATTATTGTGATATCTCTATTGCAGTAAGTGCACCAAAGGGCCTGGTGGTACCTGTAATACGCAATGCCGAAAGTTTAAGTATGGCGGGCATTGAAGCAAAAGTTGTGGAACTTGCTACTAAGGCAAAAGAGAATAAGTTAACCATTGAAGAAATGACCGGCGGAACTTTCACCATCACCAATGGCGGTATTTTTGGTTCGATGATGAGCACACCCATCATTAATATACCACAGTCGGCAATCCTGGGCATGCATAATATATTGGAAAGGCCCATGGCTGTTAACGGACAGGTTGTTATTAAACCGATGATGTACCTGGCATTGAGTTATGATCACCGCATAATTGACGGCAGGGAATCAGTTGGGTTTTTGGTAAGGGTAAAAGAATTGCTTGAAAACCCCGAATTAATGTTGTTTGGCAAAGACCCTGTGAAGAGTTTACTGGAGCTATAAAAAAATTGGCAAAGAGGGTAAAGGAGAAAAGCATTTAACCTCATTCTCCTTTGACCTCTTAGCCAGAATATTTAAGCCTGCATTTAAAACTGCAGGCTTTATTTTTGCTGATATGCGTTATCACTCTTATTTAAATTCTGCAAAAAAAATAATTGAATCTAACTGGGGAGTTGAGCCCTTTGCTGGGTTTTTAAAAAAATATTTTGCAGCCAATAAAAAATATGGGAGTACAGACAGAAAACAGATAGCAGCGCTATGCTATAATTTTTACCGCCTGGGTAAAGCCATTCCTGATATGCCGGTGAATGAAAAAATAATTGCGGCTACTTTTTTATGCGAAGACAGCCATAATGAATTTTTAGATTTTCACAAGCCTGAATGGAATGAGATAATTTCAAAACCCGATTCGGAAAAAATGAAAATACTGGGTTTAACAACTGATGATGTATTTCCATGGGCTGATGAATTGAGTACGGGAATATCATTTCAACCATTCTGCTATTCTTTTTTTGATCAACCTGATCTGTTTCTCCGGGTAAGGCCTGGCAAAAAAGATATGGTCATTAAAAAATTGCAGGATGCAGGTTTGAAATTTGACATGCTTCATGATGATTGTATTGCTTTATCAAATGCAACAAAGGTTGATGCTATACTCGATATCGATAAAGTAGTTGTTATCCAGGATCATAATTCCCAACAGGTTTTAAATTTTCTAAAAGATCCGGCATCCAGCATCCAGTATCCAGTATCCAGTATCCAGCATCCCCCGGTTTCAATCTGGGACTGCTGTGCTGCCAGTGGCGGCAAATCAATCCTGGCTTACGATATTCTGCATGGGGAAATTGAATTAACGGTCTCAGATATCAGGGAAAGTATTTTATCCAACCTTAAAAAAAGATTTGAAACAGCCGGTATAAAAAACTACACATCATTCATTGCAGATCTTTCAACTAACTGCAAACTGCCAACTATCAACTGTCAACTGCTGATCTGCGATGCACCTTGTACGGGTAGCGGTACCTGGAGTCGTACGCCTGAACAGCTATTTTTTTTCAAGCAAAAAACGATTGATGTGTATGTTGATATGCAGCAGAAAATTGTACGACAGACAACTTCGAATTTACGAAAAGGAGGCATCTTTATTTATATCACCTGTTCCGTTTTTAAAAAAGAAAATGAAAACATGGCAGACTTCATCAAAGAAAAATTCCACCTGCAGTTATTGCAGATGGAATCATTAAAAGGTTATGATAAAAAAGCAGACTCGATGTTTGTAGCTGTTTTTAAAAAATAATTATTTTTCGTCTTTCTATTTAGTAGCCTTAAATACTTTTTTTACTATTTGATTGCTGTTGTTAATCTTGACTTTTACAATGTAAACTCCCGCTGATAAATTTTGCATAGGCACTGTATAGATTTTAATTCCTATTAATTGTGGATCTGTATATTTATAAACTATTTTTCCTTCGGAATTATAAATCATAATACCAACATTCGAAGCTGAAATTCTTGATACATAAACAGGTAGCATATCTGTTACGGGAGGATTACAAGGTTTGATTAGGGAAACAACTCCGCAGTAATTTATGTAAACCCGGTCAGTAATTACAGGCGGGTTAACCGGGCACAATTGCTGATTGTTGGTAATGGTCACCAGTGCAGTATCAGCGCAACTAAAACTGTTTGATGCAATCAGTTGGTAAATACCCGCAGCACTTACTGCTGCCGGATTTGCAACCGCATTTCCCCCAATTGTCCAGGCTGTTGTTAAACCGGTTGTAGTAAATATGGTGGTTAGGTTTAGCGTACTGTCAGTGCATTTTGTAAATGCCTGGTCGGCACCTAAATTGGGTTTGGGATTGATGGTAACAGTTACTGTTGCTGTGTCGGCGCATCCGCTTGTATTGGTAGCAACCAACTGGTAAATACCCGGAGTAGAAACTGCAGCAGGTGTTGCCACAGCATTGCCGCCTAATGTCCAAACCGTTGTAAGCCCTGTAGTATTAAATTGGGTAGTAAGATTTACACTATTGCCACTACATGCACTTGCTGTTTTATCTGCTCCTAAATTTGGCCTTGGCGTAAAATTGATAAGCATCGAGTCAAGAAAGAAACTGGTATCTGAAGCTATATTCATTCTCAATCTATACCAAACACCTGTGGTTGGAAAACTACGCAGGTCATCGCTGTATGTAAAATTCCTGGATTGAAATGCACCGGTAGAATTTTGTGTGCTGATGGTTGTATAAGTTGCTGCGGGTAATTTTCTTTCTACCACAATGCTGATAGCCGAATCTGTTTTAGCCGTCCATTGTAAAGTAACTGCACAGTTTGCCACGGCAGATTGTTGCGTATATAATTGTTTAATGAGTTTTACAAAAGCTTTTTTCATATCGGGTATTCCGTAACCCACCCTGTCATCGGGATTGGCTGCACGGGTTGCTGATTGCTGCATCACGTTAATGATTCCCATATTATTTATTTCCGGAAAGGCCTGCCATAGACAGGTAGTTAAGCCTGCCATATTAGGGCATGCAAAAGAAGTTCCGCTTCCAAATGATGGCTGGCCGGTAGATGGATTGGCTATAACAGCATTAACGCCCACTGCGGCTACCGAAGGTTTAATTTGTCCATCGCTGCTGGGGCCATAACTGCTGAACCCTCCAACAACACCTGATGTGTTAACGGCGCCAACTGCCATAACACTGTCAGCATCTGATGGTGTTATGATATAATGCCAGGAGCCATTGCCCTCGTTACCTGCCGCAAAAACACAGAGTATTCCTTTTTTTGCAGCCATGTCGGCGCCTCTTGCACTTAAAGTTGTGTTGCCATCCATATTGGCATACGTATAATTAAAAACAGGATTATCAAAAGTAAAATAACCCAACGAGGTTGAAGAAATATCAATACCCAAACTATCAGCCCTTTCAATACCCGCCACCCAGTTCTGTTCTTCAATGGGGTATTCAGAATTTACATCTTCGGTGCGGTATAAATAAAAAGAAGTTTTTGGTGCAGTGCCCATAAAAGTTCCGGGCATGTTTGCTGCAATGGTGCTCAGGCAGTTCATACCATGTGCATTGTCTTCATCAACACTGGCATTGCCGGCCACAAAATCCCAGGTACCTAATACTTGTCCGTTGTTGCGTATGCTGTCGAAAGTTGGCAATGTTAAGTAATGAAAAAATCCTGCATCCAGTACAGCCATTTGCATACCCTGCCCCCGAAAGCCACGGTTATGCAAAAACTCACCGTTGTGCAAATGCACCTGTCCATAACTTAAGCCATAGCTATAATAATCGGCTGCAACTGTATTGGATGTACCAGGTTCCGGTGCCTGCTTAAATTCAGCATCCAGTTTTTTATTAACCGGCGTTATGCTTTGCGAATTTCTTGCCGCAATAGGTCCACTGCTTAATACAAATGGAAAGCTTGCGATCTTAGCCAATGCAGCAGCATCAGTGGTTTGTATAGCTACCTGGTTCAACCATTTGGAAGAGTTGAGAATGGTTACAGCACCTGCCAAACGGATACTGTCAATATATCTTGGTGTAATGGGCAGATCGGAGGAGTCGATAGCAATCCCATACCGGGCTCTTCGCTGAATAGAACGTGCTGTTAAATAAGCCGACGGATTACTGATCGAAAAAGGATTGGTGCCTTTGTCTTTTAACCTGATGATATATTTTGAGAACTGGGCATAGCTGTCGGCTTGCGCAACAAATAGCCCGATAAGCACGAGAAGTATAATTTTTTTCATAGCATGAATTTTTTCAATTGTCGAAAAATTAGAGATTAAAATTAGTTTATTTTATTAACTATTATATGCCCACTTCACCCAGGTAGCACCCCAGGTAAATCCACCACCAAAAGCCGCCAATATGATATTGTCGCCCTTTTTTAAACGCTTTTCCCATTCCCATAAACATAAGGGTAATGTACCCGCCGTAGTGTTACCGAATTTCTGGATATTGATCATTATTTTTTCTTTAGACAAGCCCATACGGTTTGCAGTTGCATCTATGATACGCATATTAGCCTGGTGCGGTACCAGCCAGGCAATATCATCGGCGGTTAAATTATTGCGCTGCATTAATTCAAAACTCACATCGGCCATGCCTTTTACGGCAAACTTAAATACTGCCTGCCCTTCCTGGTATACATAATGTTCCTTTGCCAAAACGGTTTCAACAGTTGAAGGCTTAACTGATCCCCCGGCCTTCATATGCAGGAACTGGCTGCCGGTGCCATCACTTTTTAATAAACTATCTAAAATACCAATATGTTCATCAACAGCTTCCAGTAAAACCGCACCGGCGCCATCGCCGAAAATGATACAGGTGGCACGATCGCTGTAGTCAACAATACTGCTCATCTTATCTACACCAACCACAACCACTTTTTTATACCTGCCGCTTTCAATAAAAGCCGTACCTGTTGTAAGGGCATATAAAAAGCCCGAACAGGCTGCCATGATATCAAAACTAAATGAATTTGTAGCACCTATCTTGGCGCAAATGATATTGGCGGTAGCCGGGAAGACCATATCCGGCGTAACCGTTGCACATATTAAACAATCAATTTCTTCGGGGCTGATGCCTCTTTTTTTACAAAGCTCCAAAACGGCCGGTACGGCCAGGTCGCTGCTGCCCTTGCCCTCTTCTTTTAAGATCCTGCGTTCAGAAATGCCTGTACGGGTGCGTATCCATTCGTCGTTGGTATCTACCATTTTTTCCAGTTCTGCATTAGTAAGCCTGTATTCAGGTACATAACCGCCAACAGCAGTAATTGCAGCATTGATCTTTTGCATGAAAATCTCTATTTACTTGTGTATTTTTTAAATTGGCAACGAAAAGTAAAAATACATAAAAAACCTTAGTAGTTATTTAACGGCTTGGCTCACAAATTATCCTTATTTTCGCTACCGACTGTATATAAATTATGTACGCATATTTGCAAGGAAAGTTTACGTATAAAAGCCCGGCACAGGTTTATATCGATGTTAATGGTGTAGGGTATGAAGTAAATATCAGCCTGAATACATATTCGCACATACAAAACCTGGAACAGGGCAAGCTGTTTACCCATCTTCAGGTTAAAGAAGATGCTCATATCTTATTTGGTTTTTTTGATAAGCAGGAAAAAGATATGTTTGTTCTTTTAACAGGGGTTTCGGGAGTTGGAGCAGCCACAGCAAGGATGATGTTGTCTTCGCTGAGACCGGAAGAAGTGAGTTTGGCAATAATGCAAAGCAACATTAAGCTGCTGGAGAGTGTCAAAGGAATAGGAAAAAAAACTGCTGAAAGGCTGGTTTTAGAATTAAAAGATAAAATGGGCAAGCAATCATCGGATGCAAACCTTTCCATACACTTGGGCAATAGTTTGGAACAGGATGCGTTAAATGCTTTGACTGCCTTGGGAATTTCAAGAGCGCAAGCTGAAAATTCTATCCAAAAAATTATCCGTGCCGAACCAACCGTATCACAATTGGAAGACTTAATTAAAAAAGCCCTTAAAGCCATTTGAAAAAACGCTACGTTAACTGATTTACCGGATGTTGCTTATTAGAATAAAAAATTCAGGACTGATTGGCTGTATGGTATTGGCTGTAGTGCTGTGTGCACTGTATCCAAATGCTGTAACTGCAAAACCATATCATTACCCCACCCTTTTAAACGCAGGTGATACTACTGTTCCCAATTACAGGGATAGCTTACATTATCCAATACGGGACAGGAGAGGGGATTTTCTTTCCAGCGAAAATAAAAGGACCTTAGATCTTAAGAATCCTTCCAATATTAAAGATTCGGTGGTTTATGATCCCAAGACCCGCCGTTATGTGGTGTACGAAAAGATCGGCAATAAATATTACCGTACCACTACCTCATATAGCTTTGATGAATACTGGCAAATACGAGGGCGCCAGGCCGAGGTTGCCTATTTTCAAAAGCGTTCCAATACACTGAGTATCCTTAACCGGCCGGTAAAGCCAAAATTATCTTTGTACGACAATTTATTCAACCGTCTTTTTGGTAATGGTAAAATAAATATTACACCCCAGGGAAATGTAGACATCACAGCAGGCTACCAGGGTCAGAATATTAAAAACCCCACTCTGCCTGAAAAAGCCCGGAAGAATGGCGGCTTTGACTTTGATATGAATGCCCAGGTGAATGTGAATGCTGATATTGGCGGTAAATTAAAATTCCCCATTAACTATAATACATTGGCCAACTTTGGGCAGGATAACCAGTTAAAACTTGATTATACCGGCCTTGATGATGAGATCGTTAAACGGTTTGAACTTGGTAATGTTTCTTTTCCCTCTCGCAGTACTTTGATACCCGGTGCACAGCAGTTATTTGGTCTTAAAACAACGGTGCAATTCGGTAAATTATTTGTTACCGGGGTAATTGCCAATCAAAAATCACAACGGCAGTCTGCAAACCTTGCGGGAGGAACTGCATCACAGTTATTTGAAATAAAGGCAGATGAATATGAAGAGAACAGGCATTTTTTACTGGGCCAGTATTTTTATGAGAATTACAATAAGGTAATGAGCAAATTGCCGGCCATTACTGCGCCCATTCAAATATTAAGACTGGAGGTTTGGGTTACCAATAAAAATGGTACAACAACCGAAACAAGGGATGTTGTGGGTTTGACAAACCTGGGCGAGACGGGAGCTTCTCCTGCACCGATCCCGTCAAATGGTACAGGCACGCTTTACTCTAATATTATTTCCAACCCGGGAAACCGAAATGCCTCCGCCGTGTTTCAAAATTTAATTACGATGGGTTTGGTACCTGTTCAGGATTTTGAAAAAACATTCGCACGTAAATTAGATTCATCTCAATACATATTTAACAGGCAGGTTGGATTTATTTCTTTAAGTCAGCCATTACAAACAGATGAAGTATTGGCAGTAGCCTATCAATATTCTTTTAACGGAAAAATTTTCCAGGTGGGTGAGTTTTCGCAGGATCTGCCACCGGACAGTACTTTAGCAACACAAAGAATTTTATTCTTAAAATTATTAAAAGCCACATCGCAGCGCCCAAATTTACCTATCTGGGACCTGATGATGAAAAACGTGTACGCTATTGGCTATGGTACCTTAACACCCACCGATTTTAAACTGGATGTTCTATATCAGGAGCCCGGCCTGGGATGGAAACGCTATGTACCTTTTGGCGATAAGAACCAGGGCTCCCCGATCATTTCACTCATCAACCTCGACCGGTTAAATAACCAGCTGGATCCACAACCCGATGGTGTATTTGACTATGTGGAAGGATTTACTGTTTACTCGCAATACAGCCGGGTCATGTTTCCCGTACTGGAGCCCTTTGGGCGTGACCTGGCAAAAGGAATATATACAAATCCCAACTTGCCGAACATAAAAGACAGCCTGTTTTATGCCCTGTACGATTCCATAAAAGCTGTAGCGCAACAGTACCCGAATCTTAACCGGTTTGTACTAAAAGGCTCGGCAAAAATATCCGGCTCGGCAGATATCAGTATCGGCTACAATATTCCGAAGGGATCTGTAACCGTATCAGCCGGCGGCCGGGTATTGATAGAAGGGATCGATTATGATATCAACTATGACCTGGGAACTATTAAAATCACCAACTCGGCCATCATCAATTCCGGGATACCGGTGCAGGTGAATTATGAGAACAATGCTTCGTTTGGATTACAGCAGCGAAGCTATATGGCACTGCGCTGGGATTATATGGCTAAAAATACAGCCAAAGAACAATTATCTTTTGGCGGAACCATAGTTAGATTGAGCGAAAGGCCTTTCTTCAGTAAAGTAAGTTATGATAACAGTAGTACCGGGGGTACCAACGAACCCATCCGGAATTCGATGTATGGCCTGGACGTAAATTATAGAAAAGACATTCCAAGGCTTACCAAACTTTTGGACAAACTGCCGTTCTATAAAACAACGGCACCTTCTACCATTAATGTATTTGCCGAAGGAGCCTTTTTAAAACCGGGCCATGCACCACAGATCGGAAAAGGATCAAAAGGCATTATTAATATTGATGATTTTGATGGTACACAGTCAGGGCTTGATCTAAGATTTCCACCGATCAGCTGGTCCCTGGCATCTGTACCTGAAGGAAATCCTTTATTTCCGGAAGGATCCGGACCGGGCTCATTTGACAATATCAATGCAGGAAAGAACCGTGCTAGAATTGCATGGTACCAGATAGAACCTACATTGCAGCAATACAAGGGATCTAACAATCCTTTTTCAAATAACCGCGTTGAGTTGAGCGACCCAAGGGTGCGCCAGGTTTATCAAAGAGAAATATTTCCGCAAAAGACCACAGGCTATGGTGAAAGCCAGCTTGTTACATTTGACCTGGCATATTATCCAACAGATAAAGGACCATATAATTATGATAATGCAGCATCAAGTGTGGCTTCAAACGGTAAGCTGTTAAATCCAAAAACCCGTTGGGGTGGTTTGATGCGTAATATTGACCAGCCCGATTTTGAAACTGCCAATATAGAGTTCATTGAATTTTGGGTACAGGATCCTTTTGTTAAAAATCCTTCATCAACAGAAACCGGAAAATTATATTTTAACCTGGGTAATATTTCTGAAGACATTTTAAAAGACGGTAAACGTTTTTATGAGAATGGTTTGCCTACGCCCAACGCACCTTCACCAACTGAAAATTCAAACTGGGGCAGGGTACCCTTAAATTCTGTACAGGTTACCAATGCATTCAGTAATGACCCCGAGGACAGAAAATACCAGGATATTGGTTTTGATGGGTTGGATGATACGGCTGAAGCAAATAAGCGCCAGGCTTATCTTGCACAACTGCAGGCTATAGTAAACCCAACAGCCTATCAACAGGCCGTGGCCGATCCTTCCAATGATGATTATCATTATTACCGTGGCGATGATCTTGATCAGCAGGGAGTAGGTATCCTGGGCAGGTATAAAAAATTCAATAATCCCGAAGGCAATTCACCTGTTGCTACAACCGGGTCTACCTATTCTTCAGCAGCTACTTTATACCCCGATGCTGAAGACCTGAACCGGGATAATACCTTAAATCAAACAGAAGAATATTTTGAATATTTCGTTGATATAAGAAGGCCGTCAGATCCCCTGATGACCAAAGGCATCAATTATATTGTTGACAAAAAATCAGTTACTATAAACCCAGTGGATGGTAACCAGCGCCAGGAAACCTGGTACCAGTTCCGGATACCTATCAGTGAGTACAAGAGCAAAGTGGGTAATATTCCCGATTTTAAATCTATCAGGTTCATAAGGATGTTCATGACCGGTTTTGCGGATAGTGTTGTTTTGCGTTTTGGTGAATTACAGTTAACCCGTAATGTATGGCGCAAATTCAAGTATGAAATTGATACCACCGGTATATATACACCATTGCCAGCAGGTGTTACCACTTTTAACCAGGGAGCAGTTAATATTGAAGAGAACGATAAGCGTACTCCATTACCATACCGTACGCCAACTGAAATTGAAAGGGTACAAACCTTAAGTAACAATGGCGTTAACCTGTTGCAAAATGAGCAGTCATTAAGTTTACAGTTTTGCAACCTGGCCAAAGGTGATGCACGGGGAGTACAACAAACATTTGCCAACAGGGACCTGCGCCAGTTCCGCAAATTAGCCATGTATATCCATGCTGAAAAAACTCCTGCGGGCCCTGCACTTGTTGATAAGGATCTTACAGCAGTGATCCGTATGGGTACCGACTTTGTAAATAATTATTACGAGATTAGGATACCATTGAATTTAACGCCGTTGAATGCCGGCTCAACATTCGACCCCAATTCTACCGCTTATAATGATACCCTGTGGATACCGGGTAACTCGCTTGATCTTGATCTGCAATCGTTGGTTAAATTAAAGCAGGCCAGGAACCTGAGTAGCCCACCTGATATGATATTCAGGCAATTACAAGCCAACGGGCATATGTATTCTGTAATGGGTAATCCCAACCTGGCAGAGATAAGAGGTATATTATTAGGTGTTGAAAATACAAAAGCAACAGGTACTGCCTGTGGCGAAGTTTGGGTAAATGAATTGAGATTGTCATCCATTGATGAAACCGGCGGCTGGGCTGCTTTAGGCAGGGTAGATATGAACCTGGCCGACCTGGGAACAGGTTCTCTTTCGGGTAACATACATAGCAGCGGGTTTGGAACATTGGAACAAAGGGCCAATGATCGCTACAGGGATAATTTTTACCAATTTGACCTGTCCGCCAACCTTGAATTGGGTAAACTGTTACCTAA
The DNA here is from genome assembly GCA_039926045.1 of Ferruginibacter sp. GTDB lineage: Bacteria > Bacteroidota > Bacteroidia > Chitinophagales > Chitinophagaceae > Ferruginibacter. The sequence goes on along the minus strand of JBDSXS010000078.1, from coordinate 6,992 downwards.
AAAAGCCGCATTATCAATTCCTGTATTTGCCAGTTATTCGCAGGCTGTAAGCACCCCCCAGTACGATCCGTTTGATATGGATATTAAATTAAAAGACAAATTAAAAGATGCGTCGGGGGCTCAAAGAGATTCTATCAGAACCAATGCGATCGATTTTACGTCCACCACTTCTGTAAACTTTACAAACGTTCGTAAGAACAGGACCAGTACCAAAAAACCAAAAGTATATGATATCTCCAATTTCGATATCAGTTACTCATACCTTAAAGTTAAGAGCCATACGCCATTGATCGAAAACAATGAAGTAACCAGGCACCGTTATGGGCTGGGCTATAATTTTGCGCCTACACCGAAGTATTATGAGCCATTTAAAAGACTTTTCAGAAAAACCAAAACACATTGGTTCGACCTGGTTAAGGATTTTAATTTCAATTTGATCCCATCGCAGATAAGTTTTAGGGCAGATGTTAACCGCCAGTTTGGAGCCATCAGGCCACGCAGTATTGGAACATCTAAATATGCTATTCCGGAAACCTACGATAAGTACTATACTTTTCAGCGTGATTATATTTACCGCTGGAATATTACCCGGTCTTTAAATTTTGATTTTACCGCGGTTAATAATTCAAGGATCGACGAGCCCGAAGGCCGTTTGGATACCAAACAAAAGAAAGATACCGTTTGGAGAAATTTATTGAAGGGCGGAAGAAATACCACCTACAACCATACGGCTAATTTTACGTATACCGTACCAACAAATAAATTACCATTACTCGACTGGACGACTGTAAACCTGCGTTACCAGGCTTCTTACAGCTGGATCGGTGCATCACGCCTGGCAGTAGAGCTGGGTAATATTATTGAGAACGGTCAACAATCAGAAGCCACTGCCCAGTTAGACTTCAACCGTTTGTATCAAAAATCAAAATGGATCAGGCAATTAGAAGTTCCAAGTAACAAGGCCGACCAGGAGAAATGGCGGGCAAGGATCACAAAATATAAAGACACGGTGATCAAGAAAAATGGAAGGAAGGTGGTTAAGAACCATAGAAAAGTTGACCAGACCGCTGTGCCTTATGTTAGTAGTGGCATGAAAGCTTTGGGCAAATTTGCAACCAGCCTTAAACAGGTGAGCTTCTCCATATCAGAAAATGCACATACCCGTTTGCCGGGATATACCGATAGTACAAAATATGTAGGACAGAACTGGAAGAGCATGGCACCTGGCGTTGATTTTATTCTTGGCAAGCAACCTGATACGGCGTGGATGAATGCTGCGGCAAGAAAGGGATTGATAACACGGGATACCACATTCAATTCGATATTCATGCAGAATTTTGATCAGCGTATGACACTGACTGCCCAGTTAGAGCCTATCCGTGATCTGAATATCACGTTGAACATGAGTAAGACATTTAATAAGAACTATACCGAAACGTTCAGGTTTATTGATACCACCGGCGGCTCTAACCGTAACTTTATGCACTTGAATCCTTATGCAGGCGGTGGCTTTGATATTACCTATATTGCTTTTAAGACCCTGTTTGGTAAATTTGATCCGAACCGTGTTTCAGAGACCTTTAAAAAATTCCAGGATTATAGGATCATATTATCTGAGCGATTGGGTAAATCCAATCCGTATAGTGGCGGGCGGCAAGGTGCAGATGGTTATTATTATGGTTATGGCAAATATGCCATTGATGTACTGATACCTGCATTTATTGCTGCATATACAGGCGACGATCCACATTCCGTGTCCCTGATCAAACAAAATAATCCCAACATCAGATCAAATCCTTTCCGTGGTATCAAACCAAAACTTAACTGGAAACTTGATTACAATGGGTTGAGCCGTGTGAAAGGACTGGATAAGATATTTACAAATTTCAATGTTTCTCATGGATATACCGGTAACCTAAGCATGAATGGATTTACATCTGCCTTACTGTACCAGGATGTATCAAGATATGGATACCCGTCTTTTTATGATACCATTTCAAAAAATTACGTGCCATACTTCCTGTTACCAAATATCAGCATCGGAGAACAGTTCTCGCCATTGATCGGGATCGATATGATGTTTACCAACCAGGTGCAGGCCAAATTTGAATACTCCAAAACACGCCAGCTTAGTTTAAGCCTGATCGATTACCAGTTAAGTGAAGTACGCACAACTGAATTTATAATTGGTGCCGGTTACCGTAAGCGTGGTATGAAGAATCCGTTAAGCTTTATTAATATTAAGTGGCCTAAATGGCTGGCCGGTAAAAATGGGGATGGTAAAAAACTGGAAAACGAGATCAACTTCCGCCTCGACTTCAGGATCAGGGATAACGTGACAGCCAACAGCCGTCTTGACCAGGACAATACTTTTGCAACAGGTGGAAGCAGGGATATCACCATTTCACCTTCGATAGATTATTTCTTAAATAACCGCGTGAACGTTAAATTATATTTTGATCAGCGAAGAGTTAATCCATATATCTCATCCAGTGCGCCCATTGTAAATACAAGAGCGGGGGTACAGGTTAGGATATCGTTGACGCAATAATATTCAGGTTTTGTTGCAGAGGTGACACCTTTTCAGAAGGTGTCACCTCTGTGGCAAATCATTCCCGTAGGGAAACAAAAAATCCCCCGGGTTTAGCGAGGGATTTTATATGTATAACCAAGCACTGGTTTAATTAACTTTTTTAAGCAGCATCACATAGCCGCATAGATCTTTTTTCTTTTTATTTACCTGCACAGGTTTGATCATATGAAACTCGGAGAACTTTGGAATGTATGAGTAACTGATCACATTACCATCTACATCGCCCCAATATTTTTTCTGATAAACCACCTGTTTTTCATTCCAGTCATACATTCTAACCTCGTATAGTTTAGAGGTCATATCACCAATAAATATGAACTGGTACCAGCTGCCTTCTGTTAAAGGAACAATTACAGGCATTTCATATTCACTTACCATTTGCATGGAAGCTTCTTTTACAACCACAAAACCCTGTTTGGCAAATAAAGCCTTCATACTGTCGGCCTGCTGTAATATTTCAGACGATGTACATGGCTGCTGGCGGATAACTTTTTGTGAGGCAGCACTTAAAGCGGTAAAAAGGATTAAGCCTGAAATGAAAGGAAAAAGTAACCGATTTTTCATGTGTTTATTAGTCAATAGGGATAATGGATAAAAACAACGATTCTAAGGGATACAACGTATTTTAAAAGGCAATTATTGTACCAATATGAAAGTTTGCAGGCTTTAATGCAACTCCGGCGGATCTTATCCATTTTTATGAAAATAATAAGTGCCAGCCTGTTGTGTACAGGTGATCACCAGGTCATTTATACATACATGATCGGGGAGTGTTGCACAATAAAAAACCGTATCGGCTATATCATTGGCAGTTAAAGGGGTAAAGCCATCATATGCAGATCTTGCTATTTTTTCCTGTCCTTTAAAACGAACCAGTGAAAATTCGGTGTCTACAGCCCCGGGATGAATTCCGGTAACCTTAATATTATTCTTTAGCAGGTCTATCCGCATGGCTTTGGTAATGGCGTCAACCGCAAATTTACTGGCACAATACACGTTGCCCTTTTCATATACTTCCTTGCCTGCAACCGATCCCATATTAATGATATGCCCTTTTTGCTGTGCTAACATATACGGCAATATCGCTTTGCTTACATAAAGCAGGCCGTGAACATTACTGTTCAACATGGTTTCCCAGTCATCTATATCTGCATCTTCAAAACTATCACGGCCTAAAGCAAGCCCTGCATTGTTAATAAGGAGATCAATTTTTTGCCAAGATCCAGGCAGGTTACTGAGTGCGGTTGTTACTGCATGCCTGTCCTGCACATCAAAACACAAGGGCAACACTTCAATGCCATATTCCTTTTCCAGCTCAGATCTTAATGCTGTTAATCTTTCATTTCGCCTGCCGGTAATGATGACATTATATCCTGCTGCTGCAAATTTTATGGCACAGGCTTTTCCTATACCTGCAGTTGCGCCTGTTATTAAAACAATTTTATTCATAATGCAAAGTAATATATGAAACGGATATAAAAGAAGAGGCTGTTTTAAAAGTCCAAAAAAATAACCGCAGAGACGCGGAGTTTTTAGTTGAAATAGATTTGTTTCTCTGCGCCTTTGCGTCTCAGCGGTTAAAAAATACTTTTGAGACGGCTTCTTCTTAAAGCTAACAAAAAACACCGTCTTAAGCATAAAGACGGCGTTTTAAACTTATTTGCATAGCGAATGTTACCTGATCAAGATCACACTGCCTTTTTTCTTTATTTTATTATTTAAATAATCAACTCCTTCGGCATACCAGACATAGGTGGCGGTTTCCTGTTTTTTGCCTGCAAAGGTCCCGTCCCAGCCTGCGCCATTACCGGTGCCTGAGTATAACATCTGTCCCCAGCGGTTCCACACCCTGAAGATATCTACCGATTTCATACCAATGGGTATGGGCCTGAAAATATTATTGATCGCATCGCCGTTTGGCGTAAAAGCATTGGGCACCAGCAGATCGGGTTTTATCTTAAACACATGAACACGTATCGTGTCAAGGTCAAAACAACCAACAGCATTACTTACCCTTACCACATAATTGATATCATTTTGGGGCAAGGCTATGGGATTGTATATGTTAGGGTCATTCAGCCAGGTAGTTGGTGTCCAGGAATAAATGGTACCACCCGAAGCGCCTAACTGTAATGGCTGGCCCAAAACAACCGACGTATCTGCCGGCCCTGCATTGGCTTTTATTTTTGCAACAAAAAGGATCATGGTATCCTTCACCGGCTTGGGACATCCCAATACATCCCGTACGGTAACTATGTACCGCACATTATCGGTTGGTTTTACAGAAACCGGGTTCGGGATATTTGTAGCCGTTAAAAAAGCAGCAGGGCTCCAGGAATAAATACTGCCGCCCGACGCATTCAGTTGCGCCGAGCCACCAAAACAAATGGTATTATCGGGCCCTGCATTGGCTGCCGGGTATGGTACCGGCCTTATAGTGATATCATCCTGGGCAATACATTTGCCAATATTACCAATCACATGATAGGTGGTAGTTACCAAAGGCTTTGCTGTAGGATTTTTTAAAGTAGGATCATTTAACGTATTACCTGCCGGGTTCTCTGTCCACAAAAAATGCAATGCATCACTGGTGAGTTTTAAAACAACGGTATCGGTTCTGCAAATACTGGTATCGGGCCCGCCAAACTGAGTAACAAAACTTTTCACATTCACTTTTACCGAATCGGTTGCCGTACAGCCAAAAGCATCTGCCATGCTAAGGTAATAGGTGGTGGTTACATCGGGGCTAACCAGGGGATTGGGTATGTTTACATTACTGATCATGTAATTAGGACTCCACAAAAATGTTCCTGTTCCAATTGCATTTATCTGCAGGGTATCAATAACGCATATTAAAGTGTCTTTGGGAAAAACAGTTAAAGGTGGCTGATCTAAAATATCAATTGTTTTGCGGACTGTATCATGACATCCTTTATCGCTGAATACAACTAAAGTTACGTTATAGGTGCCTGTTGCATTGTAGGTATGGGTGGGGTTTTTTAAGATCGATGTATTATTTGCTGATGAAGGATCTCCAAAATTCCATTCCCATTTATTTGGAGCGCCATACCTGGCCGTAGTAAGATCATTAAACTGTACAGGAACTTTTTTGCATTGGCCAAGTATTTCAAAATCGGGAAAGAAGCCCGGATAAACTTTTACAAGAGCAGTTGTTGAATCGGCGCAGGGCAGGCCACGGTTAACAGTTAGCTTTAATGTATACACCCCGGTATCGGCATAGGTATGTGTGGGTGCAGGTTGTGTTGAAGTAATTCCATCGCCAAAATCCCACTCAAATGTTTGAATATTGGCATTATTATGATTCTGAAAAGTTAAGGTAAAGCCATCGCAGCTTGTATAATCAGGATCCAGTTCGGCATTGGTTAAAGAACAGTTGGCCACTTCAATATGCAGCGATTTACGAACCTCGGAAATTTTGATATTGGTGCCTCTTTTATATTCATATACAGTAGCAGTAATTACATAAACACCCAAAGCAGGAGCAATGCCTGTTACAATTCCGGTATTGGGATTTATGGTTACACCACTACCCAACGGCTGTGTACCACTAAACCCGCTTGCATAGGGTACTGATGAATAGGGTGGACGTGAAGCAGTGCCGGGAGCCGGAATTGAACTGGTAGCTCCTGTATAAGCCGGGGTAAAAGCATACACCAGCGAATCATCATTTATATCCGTGGCACTAAAATCAAAAGTAAAAAGATTGCCCTGGCAAATGATAGCTGTGTCATTTTGAGAAAATATGGCACTGCTATTGGTTTCAGCACCGGCAACAAGGATTCCCGGTATATTTACCGTCCAGGTTTCTCCTACAACATTTGATAGAGGCTGAATGTTTTGTATACCTCCAATTCTACAACACCTCTGATAAGCAATAGTATAGCCCGACGAGGTATTGGCAAGTTCAACAATAGTTTGATAGGTACGTATTTTATAACAGATAGCGGGAATGTTATTTATACAGGGATGGCATTGGCTACTTGTACAATTATTTGTATTCACATCACTTATTACAGGCACTGAAATATTAAACAACATATTATTGTTGAATCCATTAAAAAAAGTGAATGGTACAGCGGCATCAGTTTGCCCGGGATTCAGATTACATTCAGTATATAATTTTAAAGTGATCTGGTATTTGGATGTGTTTGCAGCAGTACCCGGGCCAAGGTATTCATAATACATCCACCCACCCTTTGTATGGTTGGCAAATGAAACCGATGTAAGAATTGAAAACAGGATTACAAATAAGGATCTCTTCATATTGTTACGTAAAGCTATGGTAAGACCTAAAAATACTGAAAAACGCTGCCTTTTTAAGTTGTAGTATGTTAAAAGGTATTTATAAAATGTAAAAGGGCTTGATTTAGCTTACTTG
>JBDSXS010000077.1:0-6099 GCA_039926045.1 Ferruginibacter sp. | reverse complement strand
GTTCTCAAAAATGCATCTTCCTCTTCCTTTACAACTTTACTTACAAAATCCACCTGTTGTGTGAGCTCCGGGAAAACAGCTTCGAACTGCTTTGCAATAACCGGTAACAACTGGTGTAAGAGGGGTTGCTTATAATCTAAATAAGAATAATAATAACGAACAGCCCTGCGCAGTATCCGGCGTATAACGTAACCTGCACCTGTATTAGAAGGCAGCTGTCCGTCGGCTATTGTAAAACTGATGGCACGAATATGATCAGAAATTACCCTGAATGCAACAGCTTCTTTACTATCACTGTAATCATATTTTTTATTGGTAATTTTTTCTATTGCTGCAATAGTTCCTGTAAAAACATCTGTATCATAATTGCTTTGCTTTTGCTGGATCACCCGGGTAAGTCTTTCAAAACCCATCCCCGTATCAACATGTCTTGCAGGAAGTTCTTCCAGGCTGCCGTCTTTTTTACGGTTAAACTGGATGAACACATTGTTCCATATCTCGATCACCTGTGGGTGATCATTGTTCACTAAAGTTTTTCCTTCTATGGCTTTTCTTTCTTCTGCTGTTCTGCAATCCACATGTATTTCGGTGCAGGGGCCGCAGGGACCGGTATCGCCCATCTCCCAAAAATTATCTTTTTTGTTGCCCAGCAGGATCCTGTCTTCAGCAATATATTTTTTCCATTCATTATAGGCTTCCTCATCTTTTGGTAACCCTTCCTTATCATCGCCTTCAAAAATGGTAACGTATAATTTGTCCTTATCCAATTTATAAATATCGGTCAGCAATTCCCAACTCCAGGCAATGGCTTCTTTTTTAAAATAGTCTCCAAAGCTCCAATTGCCCAGCATTTCAAACATGGTATGATGATAGGTATCAACGCCCACTTCTTCCAGGTCGTTGTGCTTACCGCTAACCCGTAAACATTTTTGTGTATCGGCTACCCGGTTGTTGGGTGCCTGTTTATTGCCCAGGAAATAATCCTTGAACTGGTTCATACCCGCATTGGTAAATAGGAGGGTAGGGTCGTTTTTTACCACGATAGGCGCAGAAGGAACAATGACATGTCCTTTCGATCTAAAAAAGTCAAGATATTGTTGTCGTATCTCAGCACTCGTCATCATAAGACCAATTGTTTAAATGGGTTGATTTTTGTTGTTTATGGAGCTATATTTGTGAACTTTTGCGAAGGTATGAAAAAGCAGCCTCACCCCAACCCCTCTCCGAAGGAGAGGGAACTGGAAGAAAATCTGGAAGATATAAGCGAATGTCATTTTTAAGGCTACATGTTTGATAATATAAAACATCATTTTCCCCTTCAGGGGATAGGGGTATGAAAAAAATAAAATACTACTATAACACACATACACTTCGTTATGAGAAGTTGGTTACACCGCTGCGGGTGAAGCTGTTGAGGGTATTTGGTTTTATTTCGGCTGCTCTGGTTACTTCGGCGCTTATTATCTGGGTGTACAATAGTTTTTTCCCCCGGGCCGCAGATAAGGAAGCGGAGTTAAAATACGAAATGGTTAAGGATAATTATAATGTCTTGGCTGCAAAAACAAAGACCCTGCAGCAGCAAATGGCCGAACTGGAAAAGCGTGATAACGAGGTTTACCGTTCTATTTTTGAGGCCAACCCTTTATCTGACAGTGCCCGAACCAAATCCGTTGAAAAGAATAAAGAGATCGCAAAGGTTAACAAGATCAAAGATGATGAGTTGGGCAGCGAGATCGCCAAAACACTCAATAATATAACAGCCCGGATAGCCTACCAATTTGATAGTTACAATGCAATTGAGAAGCTCATTAATAACCAGGAAACCAAAATTGCCAGTATTCCTGCTATACAGCCGGTGAGTAATAAACAATTAACCAGGATCGCAAGTGGTTTTGGTTTTCGTATTCACCCCATTTATGGAATACCCAAGATGCATAACGGGCTTGATTTTACGGCACCCCAGGGCACTCCCATTTATGCAACTGGTGATGGCATTGTTACAACAGCGGGCGCAGGCACCGGAACAGGAAACCATGTAATTATTAATCATGGTTATGGCTATGAAACGGAATATATGCACATGGTAAGAATTAAAGCAAGACCGGGGCAAAGGGTAAAACGCGGCGAAGTAATTGGTTGGGTTGGTAATACAGGGGCGAGTACCGGCCCGCATTGCCATTATGAAGTGCATATCAATGGCAACCCGGTTGACCCTGTTTATTTCTTTTTTAATGATCTTACACCCCAGCAGTACGATGAGGTACTTAAAATTGCTGCAAAGGGCAGTGCCAAAAGTTTTGACTAATTTTAATTATGGCTCTACAACAAATAGCTTTTTCTTTTGATGATGTACCGGTAACAAAAACACCGGCAACCAAGGCTGTTGCATTGGAAAAACCAGTACCTGAAAAAATAAAAGCAAAGGGCGACAACAAGAAATTAACCCGTGGCAGGATGAGCCTGAAAGAAAAGGAATCGGGTGCAGACCTTATTGAAGTGCCTGAAGATGCCGTATTGTTTGAAAAGAAATATTATGCAATGGGTGTTGTTGCAGAGATGTTTAAAGTGAACCAATCATTGATCAGGTTTTGGGAAAATGAATTTGATATATTAAAGCCCCGCAAGAATGGAAAGGGCGACAGGTTATTCAGGCCCGAAGATATAAAGAACCTGAAACTGATCTATCATTTGTTGCGTGAAAGAAAATATACACTTGAAGGGGCTAAGGAATTTTTAAAACAAAACAAAAGGGCAGATGAAAAATTTGCTTTGATCGAATCTTTAAAAAAACTGAAGGGCTTTTTAAACGAATTGAAGGCTGACCTGTAATACTTTCCTATAACTTCCGGTTAACATAATAATTTAGACTGGTTGTGTTTTTGATACGATATTTATCCTGAAAAAATTTTCCCTAAATCAATGTTATGAAAAAATATTTATTGATCATACTGTTCCTGATACCGGCAACCGGCGCTGTGTTTGCCCAGGCTCAATATGAAGCCAGCAAGGATCCTAAACACCCTGAAGTAAAAGTTGCCAAGGGCCTGGTCAATAAATACATGATACAAAACGATACCGCATTTAAATGGTTTGTACAAAACCAGGCCGGCTACAGACCCGATACGGCTACACTTAATGCTTTTGAAAGAGCAAAGGGCAAATACCAGTTTGTTGTTTTTGGCGGAACCTGGTGTGAGGATACACAGTTTATCCTGCCTAAGTTTTTTAACCTGCAGGAAAAAAGCGGAACACCAGATGAAGCCGTAACTTTTTTTGGGGTTGACCGTTCAAAAAATTCACTGGGCAATATTGCCAAGGCCTTTAATATTACCTTGGTGCCCACTATTATTGTAATGCAATCAGGTAAGGAGATCGGCCGTGTGGTAGAGTATGGCAAAACCGGTAAATGGGATAAGGAACTGGCATCAATCCTGAATCAATAAGATCATCTCATCTGGTAAATATCAAGCCCCTTATCATTAAGCAGGTACACTTTTCCATTCATGGCTTTTATGGATATGAATTTCCCGAAGAATGCAGGTAAATAGTATTCTTTTAGCCGCAATGACTTTAATTCATAACTGTATAATTTGTTATTGGCAAAACCGTATACCGTATTACCATTTACTTCTACGTTGGTCCAGTTGAAAAATGCCAACCTGTTCTTAAAACTGCCATAGTAGTCAAAAATATAAAAGCCTTTTGCAGGATCATAGAGGTACACAAAATTATCCCTGTCAATTATCTTAACAGGCGCCGGAACAGTGTCAAATAACATTCTCCAGTCAGTTGTGGCCTGCAAAAGTTTGCCTTCTTCATCGATCTTTTTCAGCTTAAGGTCTTCTTCATCAAAGATCCAGATATAGTTATCGTAGGAGAGGGTAACATTATTTACAGAGAAAATATTTTGCTTGCGAAAATTAATTGTATTGCGTACCGTTAACAACCTGTCGAGCATTACCACCGTTGAATAATTCTTATAGTACAATAAAGCTTTTAAAGGATTGGTAACATCTATATAATCGGGATTGCCATATTTTTTTACGTCATTAAAAACGCCCACAGAATCACCGTTTGCATTTAATTTCTTTAACTGGCTGTTATTGGTGATCAGGTAAACATGGTCGAGATTATCAACATTAAAATAAGTAAAGTCTCCCGGAATAGTTTTAAGATATTGGAAGGCAGAATCAGTTTGAGCAATTGTTACTAAGGGACTAGCCACAGAGGCATAGAAGCACAGAAAAAACAATATTTTTTTTATTTTTTTCAAATTTTTACTTAATAAACATTCGTTCTCCTCAATTTCCCCCTTTAGGGGATAGGGGCATAATACCTCAGCTCTACATTTTCTCCATCAAATACCGCGTAGCTGAAATACTTTATCCAGTCGCCTAAATTTATATACCGGCTTTTTTCACTTAAATTAAAATCAATGGGCAAGTGCCGGTGGCCAAAGATCAAATAGTCATAATGCTCTTTTTGTAAAACTTCTTTAGAATATATGATCAGCCATTCTTTGTCTTCGCCTAAAAATATTTCGTTTGTTTGCCCGGTTTGTGCCCGGCTTTTTTTGCTGAAGTAATGTGCAATGCCCATGCCAATATAAGGGGGCATTATGCCAAACAGCCAGTTGCTGGCTTTGTTGCGGAATAATTTTTTGATAAATTTATAACCATGGTCGCCGGGCCCCAGCCCATCGCCATGCCCTATTAAAAACTTCTTCCCGTTAAATACAAAAGGAACCGGCTCAAAATAAACGGGTATGTTCAGTTCTTTTTGAAAATAGTCTTTCATCCACATATCATGATTGCCTACAAAAAAATGAATAGGGATACCTGCATCTGTTAGCTCGGCGAGCTTGCCCAAAATTCGTACATAACCTTTGGGCACTACCTTTTTGTACTCGTACCAAAAATCAAACAGGTCGCCTACAATAAAAATTTCAGCTGCATCTTCTTTTATTTCACTAAGGAATTGTATTATTTTTTTTTCTCTCAGAAGACTCTCGGTAGCATTGGGTGCTCCCAGATGAAAATCGGAAAGGAAGTATATTTTTTTATTGTGCGCAACCTCCATGTGATCAGGGTTTGTTTTTTTGCTGCAGGTACTGCAATAGATCGCCTGATTCAATTTCGGGTTTGCCGCTTATATCTCCGTTAAACCAGTATATCCAGGCCGCATAGGGTTCGCCTTTTTGGTAAGCGATCACTTCCTCACGTTTATATAAAGCGATCTCACCTTCTTCTGTATTCAGGCCTTCATAATCATCCAGCTGTCCAATGGCCCAGGAAAATTCCAGGGGGTTATTAATGCTATACAATTCGCCGGAAATAAATTTTTCTTCATTTGTTGGGGCAGCCACAGGGTATTCCCCATGGTCGAATAATTTGCCTTTAACAACAGCTTCGCCCATTAAATGAAAATATTTAGTTAGGTATTCATATACAGGATTGCGGAATCCACTTCGCAGGGATCCGTACACAAAAAGTCTATAATTCTCGTTACTCATGATGCAATAAAGATACTTGTAAAAATGCAATTATGCCTCTACCAAAAAGCAATACACTTCCTTTGGGCCGTGTACACCGGTAACCAGTGTTTTTTCTATATCGGCAGTACGACTGGGGCCTGTTGCAAAAGTGATCAGGGATGGGATATTACCTGCGTATTTTTCTTTTAATTTTTGTAAGGCATCTTTTACATCATACAGCAACTGATCGGTATAAGCAATGCAGATATGTATGGGAGCATATACACTAACTGTGCGGCCGCTTTGCTGGGCTGCACTCATAACAATGGTACCGGTACGGGCAACTAAAAGTTCGCAATCGGTAATAGAGGCATCGCAACCGGGCAGGTTAATGGTATTGCTGAATTGAGCATTCCATTTATCGGTATTACAATAGATCTTTGTCCATTGCTTTTCTGTTATTAATTGTTGCAACTGCTGCAACATGTCGGCTTCATCAATGCAAAAAGCAAATTTGCCCTGCATATTGATGAACTCCTGGGCAAACACTACATCCAGGCTGTCTGTTGCAGGTAAAAAAACAGAATTGGTTCCCTCGCTTTGAGGAAAAGGCAAAGGCACCGGAT
>JBDSXS010000076.1:0-9268 GCA_039926045.1 Ferruginibacter sp. | reverse complement strand
GGTATACTAAAAATAAAATGAAAACACAGGCCATACCTGCCCATCCAAATTCTTCTCCAATGGCGGGTAATATCATATCCGTATGTGCTTCAGGAATTGTTTTTGCAAAGCCTTCTCCTGCTCCCTGTCCGGTGAGACCACCACTTGAAATGGCCCAGATGCCATTGGCCACCTGGTCGCCTCCATAAACCTGGTTATTCCATGCATCGGCCCAGATGGCTTTTCTGTCAACCAGTCTTTGTATGGGGCCGGGTATTATTTTACTTAGCCATGCTATCTTATCCAATAATAAAAAACCGCTTACAACAACAAGCGCCATGACTGCCGATTCACTCAGTTGTTTTTTGCTGATGAGCATGTACAATACCAGTGTACCCACTGCAACAGCAGTTGCGATCAGCACATCATTAAATATCCAAATGGAAAGTGCATATAAAACCATGGCAGCAACCACATGCGGAAAATCTCCTCTTGAAAAAGAAAAAAGAATGATGAATGTAAAACAGCATACAATGGCAGGACCAAGATCACCAAGCACGAGAAATAATAAAATAGTAGCGACGATAGCGATCACTGCGATCATGAAAAAAGATAATCGCTTGTTCCATAATGTATATTCCGAAATGAATTTTTCATTGGTTGCAAAAAAACCGGCAAGAAAAATGATGATCATATACTTTACGATCTCACTTGGCTGGAATCCAAACAGGTTTACTTTAACACCGCTTCCCTCGGGGCCGGTACCAAATAAAATGGTAAGGATCAAAAGTAAGATAGCACCCAATGCCCATGGCCAGCCATTTGCAGCCTTTCTTCCATCTTTAAAAATGAATAAGCGGAATAAGCCGGAATCTGTAGTAAACTTCCGCACATTTATAAATTGACACAGCAGCATACCGCCCATGCCGATGCAGAAATAAATAAAAGTACTCTTTGCCAGGAAGCGGTCACGCAAAGGATCCTGCAGGCTGAATAAGGTTATGAAGGAAAGCCCGGTAAGGATCATGATAACCGGTAGTAATAATTGATCGGCTGCAGGAAAACGGATGGTAAGTATGATGTGTAACAAAAAGAAAGAGAAAAAGAATACAGCTACGATCATCCAAAACCAGCTTGTTACTTCTTCCGGTGTTCTTACAATAAAAGCTTTTTCTTTTTTAAAGCTGCTAAAATCTTTTGCAGAGAAAAGGCGCATCATATGTGGCGACTGAACGAAATTAAAATTTGCATTCGCCATTAAGTTTTCAACGCCCAGGGACTTTCCAAACTCGTAACCCGGTTGCAACGGTAATATTTCATAGGACCTGTTTGCCGGCAGCCCCAAAAAAATAAATTTACCTGCAGCATCTGAACGTGCGTAGGCATTAAAAGAAACAAGCTGTTTGTTTTTGGCTGAATCAATAACAAATATTTTCCGAACGCCGTCTTTAAACTGTATGATATTCTTTTGATCTTCTGATTCAGATGCAGTTGTGCTGTCCTGCAAAGCCAGTCCCTTAAGCCTTACCAGGGCACCGGGTACAGGTTGTCCATTTTTATTTTTGATCATGCCCGAGATCTGGTGATCACCCAAACCCGCATTTGTTTCTGCAGTAACAGCTAAGGGCTTTGATCTTTCTTTTTCAAAAGATATGGAATCAGGCCCGGAAAAGCCTAGTAAATTCCGCGAGAGCATCACTCTTTTTTTGAATGATCTGCCACCTTTCAAAAAGGCTTCATCTGCATTAACAAAAAGGTCTTTCTTATTCAACTCACCAACATTGGCCATGATCACCGTTGTATCCCTGGCTGTTGCCACAGTGGATGCAATAAATGATACGTCTTTTGGATCTTCAAAATACATCCCTCGCTGAAGAAGCGTCGTCATGTTCTCATAGTTCCTGTTGTCATTCAGGTTTATCATAGTGCCATTCTCCATGCGGGTATGCACTTCTGCAAAATCGCGTTGCAATACGGAGAATAATTTCCAGAACAGCAGGCCCATGATCACAGCAATAACCAGGAGACAGCAGCGCTCCAGTGTTCTGTTACTAAACCATTTCATGAAGATTGACATTATCGTTTTTTTAGGGATTGGTTTGTCATGAATATTGAGTCTTTAAACCGGCCGGATATAGTGGAATCAGGGATCGATACTGCGTACTGTACAGGCACCTTGCAATTTATAAAGCGCACATTCCTGAACAGGATATTGTTCTTCTGTATAAGTAAGGCGGCATCAAAATTTTCAAATACGAGACTGTCCAGCACAATGTGCCTGGCAGTATTGCTGATGATAAAAGCAAAACCCTTGTAATTTGTATCAGCTATTATATGTGTGCCATTACCCCGGAGATAGAAAGAATCCTTATTGATCAAAATGGATCCCGCTATTAAAAAAGACCCGCCTGCTGACATGGCATATGCCTTACCCGTATCATTTGCATGGGAGATAAGCTGAACAAGTTTTTCATCTTTTGGTTTCGGTGGCGTGGTTTGTGGAATGGCAGTAGAATTTTTTGACCAGGATCTTTGCTGGAATAATGAAACAGCCAAAGCAGTCAACAGTGCCAGCGAGAGCAGGGTTAGAAATATAATGATACCCTTGTGTTTGTTCCGGCCAATTGATACCGGTTGCCGGGCTGTTGTATTATTTTGAACTGCATACAATCCATTAATCCCGTTTTTTTTATCTGCGGGTTTTAAAGCCACCTGCTTTTTTGGTTGTTTATTATTTTCAACCAATACAGCTGTAATATTATCATTGCCCCCGGCTTCGTTGGCTGCATCAATCAGGTCTTTCGCTCTTTCTTTAAGCGTTTTGTTCTTATTTAAGATCGATGTAATAGTAGTGGAACCGATCATATCGGAAAGGCCGTCGCTGCATAAAAGAATAGTGTCTCCAGGCAGAAAAGGAGATTCACCGGTCTCAATATAATCAGCTACATCGGCTATCTCAAGCTCAAATCCCAGGGCCTTGTTGATCTCGTTCCTTCTTGGATGCCGCATCGCATCATCTTCCGATAGCCGGCCTGATTCTTCCAAAAAACCAACAGCAGAATGATCCCTGGATATTTTTATGAGCGTAGCGTCTCTCAGCAAATACAGCCTGGTATCTCCTACATGCGAATAATAGAGTTTATTATTTTTTATATCTGCTATTGCACAGGTCAACACACAGGCCATGTTGGCATTCTCTTCCTTAAAACCACGCTGCTGCTGGATCTTTTCATTAGCAGCGATCACAGCAAGCTGAAGGATTTCAATAATATCGCCCGACAAATGCTGTACATGTTCCAAAATAACAGAGCGTGCAATTGCAGCAGCAACCTCACCGCCGTTATACCCACCTACCCCGTCAATTACACAGGCAAGCAGGAAATTTTTATTGGATATTTCCTGCACAATAAAAGTATCCTCGTTCTTTTCACGACGGTTCCCTGTATCTGTTATGCCAAAAAAATATTCAGCCATTACGGGTTATGCGTTTTTTTAATGTCAAAAAAATGAGCAACCAGCAAAAAAATACTGGTTATCAATAATCCCATCGCTAATAATTTGTCCATGTCAGAATTTGAAAATGTTGATGCATACGATACCATTCATAACGATCCTTGAATTCAACGGAAGCGGAGTCCATTCCGGTTCTGCCTTAGTGCTGGCTTTAACCCCGATCTCATTCACCAGTGTCTTCTCACCGTAAGCAGCAAGAAAATATTCATCTGTATTTTTATTATAGCGGATAGAAAGATGGGGCGTGGATACCCATTCTGACGGCACCCGGAAAACTGCAGGATCATCGGCTGTTTCATCACTGCCGGATACGGTGATCTCTTCATGCTTCATCAGGTATTCAAGTTTTTTACCGGTGTATTGCTTATCGGGGATCGTTGTCTCCAGCCGGGCAAAACAGGCATGCGTTGTAGCTATGCCCGAATCATCCAGTACCAGGGTCTTATCAAAAGGGATCTCGTAATAACCATCACTGTAAAAAGTGAAATCCTGTAATAATTCATCCGAGATGTCGAATGTTTGTGCAATGCCTGTTTGCCGGGGTATGAATGTAACCCGGAGGTTCTCATCTTTTTTATGCATGTTGCCCGGCAGGAGCTTACCTATAAAACTTTTATCCCCTTTTTCATAATCAGGATGAGAAACAAAACGGAAGACCCATTTATTGGCAGAAGCAGTTATCTTTTTTCCTTTCTGCTTTTGTTGCTGCAATATTTCATAAAATGCTTTTACGGATTCTTTGATGATAATGGCGAATATGCCTTTATTGTTATCCATGAACTTATTGTAATCAGGCGGACTGAAACAAATAATGTATTCATGATAGAATATTGTTCTGTCTGCAAAGGAAAGTTCTGTAATAGAAGACTGGAATTTTTCAATGATGTATTTATAGACCACATCAGGGGTCATGGAGGAAGTTTCTGTGAATACGGCTTCTTTTTTAAGAAACCAATCCTGTATGCCTACCTTTTTCCAGAACGTTGGAGTTGAATTCATTTTTGCTTTATTTAGGAACACTTGAATAATAAGATCCGGTTCCCAAAAGCAGCAGGTTGTGGCTCCATAGTAGTCGATCGGGGTATATCTCGGGATATTGCCTGAGCGATTTTATCGTAGAGAAGTTGAAATTAGGATTTGATTTCTTAAAGTATTGTAAAAGCGTAGCTGTTACAGATATTTTATATTTTCATATACATCTATGAATTGGGTAAGGATGATGCTTTACATAACGTAAATCTCCATATCTTTTAGTGTAACAGTTTTGTTCATTGATTGAAAAGGTTCAAAAAATAAAGAATGGTAAAGGGCCAGGAAAAGATCCTGTATTCTCAGGTGTCTGTCCCCGTTTCTTTCTCCAAAATTTTAATCTCAGTTATTTCTTTTTTAATGTTCTGTCGAATAAATGCAAATACACTCATATAAATGTTGGCTACCCAAACTACAGAAAATCCGGCTATGATATATCCCCTCCAATCAGTTAGTAAAAGCTTAAAGCCAGAAAAGATAAGAAATACGATAGTCACGTAATGACTAAAGCAGTACTCGCAGGTAAAAAGGTAAAAGAACTTTCTTTTTAATAAAGTTTTAGCCTGTTGACTTTGGTTAACGCAGAATTCCCTGGGTTCCCGGAACAATTCTTCATGGGTAAAGGTCCATGAAACGCATGCAACAGGTATCGCTAATAAAAAAAGCCAGGTAATTTGAGTATATAGATTCATTTTTATAGTGTTTTAACCAAACTATTAAAAACAGGTGTGTAGAATTTAATCAACAGAGATCCTCCAATACCGCATAAACTTATAAATGATTTATTAGATAATCCCACTTTTATGCCAAACAAACAAAATATTCACCTTTCTTTAAGTTGTAAATAGTAAACAATCTCAAACGGACCATTGTGGCGGCAAATTTGATAGTGTTCCGTGAATCATTATTATTATTATGAAAATTGCAAATCTTATCGTAAAAAGATCCACTTTACCGGGTAGCGGAAAAGGATTATTTACCAAATGCCTTATCCCGAAGAATACAAAAGTTGCGGAATACAAAGGCAAAATAACAACCTGGGAAAATGCGGATCATGATGATGGCGACAACCCCTATATTTATTATGTCAATAAAGATCACGTTATTGATGCGAAAAATAATAAAACCTCGCTGGCGCATTATGCCAATGATGCCGATGGCTTAAAAAAAGTAAGAAAACTCGACAATAACAGTACCTATGCTGTAGAAAATAAAAGGGTGTTCATTAAAGCATTAACGGATATTCCTGCAGGATCTGAGATACTGGTAGGCTATGGAAAAGAATACTGGAAAGTGATCAAAAAGAATAAGGAGTCAAAAACGAAAAAATCAGCTCTTAAAAAATGATTACCGGCACTAATTACGGATTAGTGCAAAAAATACCGGGAGAGTTTTCTTAAAAAAAATATCAGCAATGAACAACACTAAAAAAAATGCGGCGATTGAAAGAAAGGGCCTGGATCACAATAACCAAGCTAATAAAAATGAATGCGAAGAACAGGGAGTAGCAGGTACTGTTCAAAAAAATATAGAAACGATATTGCGCCTGGAAAAAGAAGCTGTTCAAAGCAGGTCAAGAGCTGAACAATTAGCTGACAAGGTCACAAGATTTGCGGGTAGTACTCCTTTTATAATTTTTCATGCTGTCTTTTTTGCAGGATGGATACTGATCAATACAGGGCTGACCCCTGGCATTTCAATATTTGATCCTTTCCCATTCAGCTTCCTCACACTGGTAGTTTCTTTAGAAGCGATCTTTTTTACACTTTTAGTGCTGATGAGTCAAAACCGAATGACTAAAGAAGCAGACAAACGGGCACAGCTTGATCTGCAGATAAACATGCTTGATGAACAGGAGACAACAATGATCTTAAGAATGGTTCAAAAAATCGCAAATCACCTGGGACTGGAAAAAGAAATAAATGAATCTGTAAAGGAATTGAGCGAGGAAACGGATGTAACGGGTGTGGCGAAAATATTAGATGAGAAATTGACGAAATAGCATATTCCGATATCGGGAGCAGAGAATTATCTAAACAAATTGTACAGGATCTTATTAATTTCCTGAATCTGTAGTTAGCTATCAAGACAAAAAGTAAAGAAAGATATAAGACAATCAATCAGCAGGCACTTCACCCTTTGAGGTAAATCCCGTATAATGCTTATTAACGTCTTTTGAATAAAGTATATAGATTGTAAATTTCATAACCTACAGAAGCTTTTAATAAAAAAACCTCAAAGAGGGTTTTTAACTGTATCTAGGAGCAGAGAATTATCTAACCAAATTGTACAGGATTTTATTGATTTTTCAAATCTATAATTGTGGAATTCTCTTAAACACATCATATTTTTCGCCCCTACTACATTAAAATCGTTTTATATACATGTATGTTGACACATTAATTGCCTTAGAATTTTCATAATTTGTTGTAGCCGTTATAGAAGTGGTAAGCCCGAAAGAATTATATTTCATGGTATAAATATCTGTTGTGCCGCCAATGAATGATTGAAGCGGATTGTTTGACGAAATAACATCAATGTCATCATGATAAAATTTCGTAAATATCTTTGGGTTTGGCATTTTATCATATCCTGTAAATTTAGATAATGTTGTGTTGTTTATATTATTTGGGTCATTCCCCTCTATATAAGTAATATTTTTTTTATCATCCAGTAAATAAAATATCGAAGATTCCATTAGCCCTGCAAAATTTTTTTCCTGCCTGGTTAGAGTTACTTTTTTATCTGTCCATTGATAGGTAAGTGACATAACAAATCTTTCTTCTTCGTTTTTTAGACGATAAATTTCTTTCTTTATTAATTTATTATCACTATAAGTAAAGTAATGCTTTTCTGATAAAGTTTTTGAATCGTAAAATATCTCCTGGTAAGAAGTGATATTTCCTGGGGCATCGTATTTAAAGTTTTTATAAACAGAAAATAATTTTTTATCCTGGTAAAACCTTACCTCTTTGAGTAAATTGTTATCATAGTTATATTCCCATAGCCCGGTCCAGCCTGCACCCTTAAAGGTTTCCTTGCTTAACCTCCATTCACTGGGATTTTGTGCATATGCAAAAGCATTAACAAACAAAGCATACAGAATAAGTGTTTTTTTCACACTATTTTATTTAACAATTATTAACCACGAACCTGAAGCCGAATCTTTCCAGGCATCAATATCAAATTCAAATTTTTCTTTACCATCGCTAATACTCAGGTGCGGAGATGCGGGCCCCATTGTTCCTTCATTAATGCCTTTCACTCCTATAATATGCTCTCCTTTTGATAGTGAACCAGGGCGAAAGATGAATGGAGAATCTTCAAGTCCCATATTTTTAAATATCAGTTTCCCATCAAAATAAAAATCAATAGTATCTCCATCTACAGCACTGTAATCCCAAATTTTTATTACAGGCTCACTGTAGTTGATTGTAGTGCTTCCTTGTTGTACAAAGTTTTTTTGTACGTCAGAATTATTGCAAAAGTAAAAGTACAAAAGGGCCGCCGCTACAAGCAACAATATTGCCAATAAAATCTTATTTCTTTTTTTTTGCATGATCAAAAGTTTTGAAAATCTTAAGTTTAAGATTAAAATTTACCACCGTTAATTGAGCTGAATTCATGCTTTATCCTGAACTTTCCTTTGATAATATGGTCAGTACTTTTAGGGTCAGTTTCTTTGTTATCACCATACGTTTTTGTATTGAATATTCCGGTGATCATTCTTGCTTCTTCTCCTTGGGCTTCTGTAGAAGTAACAATTATAGACTCATTTATAACAGGTGTTCTTTCAGGGTAGGTGCTGTTAAAACTGTTTGATGTATAATTTTTTTCAGGATAATTCAGGAGTGATGTGCTTCCTTGAGTTATGCTCATCTTATAATCAGGCGAACCCGATGGGGTGGTTGAAGGTTTCGTCATATCCTGTGGTATGGTTAATAGCAAAGTGGTTCCGTCCTCTTTACCTGCATGTATACTAAATACTTTTTCTGTATTATTAGCCCTGTAGGTACACATGATATCTGCTGCATCCACATGCATTTCTTTACCATCCAATGTATAGTCAAAATACAGATCACCGGGATTTACCAATTCACCTGTTTTTGAATTGGCAGTCTTACTATCCGTTGTTTTATCGCTGGTAGCATTGTTACAAGCGATACATGTAGTTGCTGCGACAAGTATTACTAAAAATTTTTTCATTTTAAAATATTTTATTGGTTATGGTAGATGAATTTGTTTCCTGTTAAGGCGTATAGATTTCTGTAATACCTGTTACTGTGTTATTAATTATTGCCAATCTGAACAATTTTCCTACAAATGATTTTTTAAGTTTTGCAACATTGCTTTCGGCAATGGATGATGTGCCTACTTTTACCAGGTAGATTTGTGCGGTTGAAGAAAGTGTTAGCTGTCTGATTTTCGTCTTTTCATTTAATACAAAATAATCGTTGGGTACATACCAGGTGGTATCTCCCTTTTTATTTAAATCATATTCAGCTTCGCCTTCTTTTTTAGCTGCTTTTATAGCTGCCTTACCAGTAAGCATTTGTACAAAATCAGCATCTATAGTAACGTTTTTACCGGTAATGCTTACTGCCGTTATTAAAGCAGTTTGTTTACTGGCGGCGCTGGTTTGTGCAAAGCCATTGCTATTTATGAATAACGCTATCAACAGGTAAATAATGAAATACTTTTTCATAACCTTAATAGTTATTTAAAATAAACAATAGGATTAAATATT
>JBDSXS010000075.1:0-7670 GCA_039926045.1 Ferruginibacter sp. | reverse complement strand
CATTTGCTTTTATGGTTCCTGTAAGATTGATATTACCGTTTACATCCAGCTTTTCAGCAGGAGAAGGGTTACCAATACCCACATTTTGAGAAAATATTTCCTTTGGTAAAACCAGCAAAGAAATAAGCGATAAGAAATAAGAAAAGAAGATCATTTTTTTCATAAATCTGTTTTCAGATTAATGTATCAACAGTTTCTTTTGGATAATTACAGGTTTTATTTTACCAGGCTGCAATCAATTTTATCACCGCAAGTGTTGCAGCTTCCTCCCCCGGCGATCAACGGGCCGTACTTTCCACCGCCCTGGTATTCCTGCCAAAGCCGCACATAGCCTATATAGCAGGTGTTCTCAAATTTGAACACGACATTGATGTCGGGGGTTACATAACGTCTCAAAATAAGTCCCAGGTCATTTTTCTCGATCTTCCACAAAGGCCCGGTATAGCTGCCAACTGCAAATTTTAATAAGGTCATGTGACGGCCGGGGAGGTCTCTTTTTAATATGGCATTGATGTTTGCATTACTCAGCATGGGATCGCTGAGTTTGGTGGAATTGGCAAAATAATCGGGCAGCCTGGTTACCCGGTTGACCCCGTTTTGCACTGCGTCCCCAACTTCTTTCGAGTTCTTTTTTAAAGTTGCAATATCATTTGCGTCGAAAGCAAAATCGAACTCTCCCTCTGCAACCGGCCATTTTTCCATGGGTTCTGCTTTGCCCCAACCATCGTGCGATTCTGAACTTAACGTTATCTTGACGGTGTAATTACCATTGTCATTGAAAATTCTTGGATCTATTTCCCTATAAAGTGGAGAAGGTATGAAGCCGACATCAAACTCCTCAACCATTGACATGAGGCTTGTTACCTGGGCCGGATTGGGAAGTACATCAAAGTTGAACGAGGTACTATTTTTGTCTTTGCCTAATACGTAAATATAATTCAGGTCGTAACCCCATTGGTACCCGTCTTTTGTTATTGTAATTGTATATCGCAGGTAGGAGTCGTTCTTGTTTTTCATGGTCGATTTACCATCCTCCGGAAGTTTGAAAGCATCCTTAAGTGTTTGGTTGTTCAGTTCCAGCCTGCCATAAATGAACTCGCTGGATTTAAAGGATGTTTTATTGCCGGCATTACCGGTAGTAAAAGGCTTATCGGAAAAATATATTTTCCCGGCAGGAGGATCCCCTGCTGCTTTGCTGCTGAAAAAAGAAAATCCGAAAAAGCAAAGAATAATAATGATATTTTTCATGGTATTTATTTTGAATGGTTAAGTCGGTAGATCTTTTATTTTACCAGGCTACAATCAATTTTATCACCGCAAGTGTTACAACTTCCACCCCCGGCGATCAACGGGCCGTACTTACCCCCGCCCTGGTATTCCTGCCAAAGCCGCACATAGCCTATGTAGCAATCGTTCTGGAATTTAAAGACGACGTGAATATCAGGCGTTACAAAACGTCTTAAAATAAGCCCGAGGTCATTTTTCTCGATCTGCCACAAAGCTCCGGTATAGCTGCCTACTGCAAATTTTAATAAGGTCATGGAACGGCCGGGGAGGTCTCTTTTCAGTACTGCACTGATGTTTGCATTACTCAGCATAGGATCGCTGAGCTTACCGGGGTTCGAAAAATAATCGGGTAGCTTGGACAGGCGGAACGTATTTCTGCGTACGAGTTCATCTCCGGCCTCGCCGTTCTTTTTCAATGTCTGTATATCGTTCGAATTAAAATTGAATTTGAAATCACTGATCACTTCGGGCCATTTTTCATAGTCCTGTTGTTTGCCCCAACCGTCATAGCTTTCTAAAAATAACCTTACCTCTATTTTATATTCTCCATCATCAGGAAATGAGGATTGATTAACGATAAAATAAAGAGGCCCGCCTGCAATATTACTTGTAAAGTCTTCAAGGCCGCAAATTGCACTTGTAGCTGAGGCGGGGCTTGGTAATATGTCGAAATTGAGATAGCTCTTTTTTACATCATCTTCATTTTTTATCAGCAGGTATTCCCACGAATTCTTCGACCCTTTTTGTTCACCATCTTTATACGAGCATACCCAAAACCTCAGGTAATAATACTTGGTTTTTATGCTACTCATCTTAAATGCATCCAATAACGTCTGGTTATTGAGTTCAATACGTCCATAAATGAAATCACTCGATTTGAAGGACGTCTTACTGCCATCATGATTATTTGTGAAAGGCTTGTCGGAGAAATACATCTTCGCTCCCGGTATGGGATTCATGATCTCGTACTGGCTTTTTGCGTTAAGCGAAAAACAAACCAGGCAAATGGCGATTATGATCTTATTCATGAACTTTTTTTTAATGTTTACGTTAATTCGTTAATCCGTTAATTGGTCTCTACGTTTAAACGGGTATACGGATTAACCGATTAACAACTCTTACTATTTTCCTTCAGACTTTGGCTCACAGGCTTCAACTGCTGCACCAACTTTATGCATAAAAGCGGTGTCACTCTTGTACTTTTCTTCCATTGCATTTTCATATTTTTTCCTGGCTTCCTTGGCGGCATCTTTTTCTGCGCCATCAGCAGCCCTGTATACCTTGCCATTCAGGTCACACCATTTTTCTGCAACAGATTCAGGTGTATCAGCTTTATTGCCGCAGGAAATAAGCATAGCACCGGCCATGCAAAAAATGAATGCAATTGAAATGATCTTTTTCATGTTTTATTTTTTTTGATTTAAAATAGACAGGCCCATAGTCACTGGTCCCCAAAAAAGTATTTACTAAAATTATTAAAAGGATAGTGCCGTACAAGTCAGTTTTCATTAACGGCGGGATTGGTTGTGTTTACGGTAAAAAAAATCAGCCCACAATTGTTGAGATAGTTGTGGGCTGATTTTCCTGGAAAGCTCAATAAGAGCACTACATATATTAATTATCCACGGCAAGGTATTTTTTTTCAATGGCATCGGCACGATTAGCCACTTCATGAACAAGGTCCATGAAAGCCTGCTTGTTTTGCAATGCCAGTTCTACCGGGAAAAGACTTTGCACATATACACCTTCAAGCTGGGTGCCGTCGGCTTTGGTGTAAGACTTTATGCACACACAGCTCAGGCTGCAAAAATCAGCCTCACGTAGCAGTTGCATGGCGTTGAGCTTATCACTGAAATCAGCAATAAAGCTGCGGATGTACAGGTATTCTTTTTCAAACACGGTGGCTTCACCCAGGTACACGAACTGCAACCTGTTGCTGCCATCGTTATACAGCAGGGGATAGTCCCATACATACGTGTTCTCATTCAAAAGTTTAATGTTGTAGCCTTTGGCAAAATTATCTGCCAGTAATGCGGGAATGTGTTTCATCTGTTTATATTTATTTGTTTTTAATCGGTCAAATGTAATTAACCATAATAGTTATTTTGATCTTATCAATAACCGTCATGGTTCATTTCATGTAAATTTGGTTTTAAGATCTATGATGAGCTATATGTTTTAAAACCAATGGTAGGTCTTTTATTTTTTTCGATCTCCTGCAATTGGGCAACGTCCTCAAGCATTATCTGCCGCATTCCTTCCAGGGTCCGTTGCTCACGGTTCATAGCAGCCATCCGCAAGTGTTGTTTGGTTATGATAGCCTCTACTGTTTGCCGTACAAAACGGGCATTGCCAAAAAACTTGTCCCTGTTTTCATAAGCACGTTGAAGGTAACCCGACAGGTGCTGTGCGGCTTCAGGTTGTAATGTCAGGTCATTAAGGGCCAGCAGTTTTTGAGCTATCATGAACAGTTCTTCGAAGCTGTAATCGGGTAGTGAATAGGTAACATCAAAACGGGATTGTAACCCCGGATTTGAACGTACAAATACATTCATATTGTCTGGATAACCGGCAGCAATAACAGAAAATTTACCTCTATGATCTTCCATCATTTTCAGCAGTGTTTCAATGGCCTCACTGCCAAAATCATTATCTCCATTATCCGCAAGTGAATAGGCTTCATCAATGAAAAGCACGCCGCCCATAGCCTGGTTAATGGCTTCCGCAGTTTTTATCGCTGTTTGTCCTACAAAGGCCGCTACCAAATTCTGGCGGTCCACTTCTACAATATGGCCACGTTCCAGCAGGCCAAGGGCCTTATAAATTTTGCCAAGGAGTCTTGCCATCGTGGTTTTTCCTGTACCGGGATTGCCGGTGAGCAAAGCGTGTAAAGAAAATTTATTCAAAATATCTTTACCCGTCTCAATATAATAACGCACGAGGGTTACTTTATCACGAACTTCCTGTTTGATCTGGTGCAGCCCAACCATACTGTCTAACTCCAGCAAAGCTTCATCCAGCTCAGGCTGGTTGATCGTGAGTACCAGCTTATTTTTATTTTCTTCTTCAAATACTTTCACCAGGTCTTCCAATTCTATTTTGCTCAGCTCTTCCGGTGTAAGGTTATCGAGGTTGTCTTTTTTTAACAGGCGAACTCCCATGTATCGTTTTGCTTCATCAACGATACCAAACACCAAACGCCCGTTGCCAAAATTCTTGTCACGGTTTCGGTAGAGATTGGTGAGCCTTTTGTCGAGTTCATGCGTTGCTTCAGCGCTCAGTGTGGCCTGTTCCTTTTGAAGGGCAACGTTTGCTATTTGCATCAGCTCGGCAGGCATGTAATCGTCAAAATGAAACCGTTGACTGAAACGTGATTTCAACCCGGGATTGGAATTCAAAAAGGCGTTTACTTCATTAGGGTAGCCGGCACCAATGATAGCAATATTACCCGGGCCATCACTCATTTCTTTCAGAATAATTTCAATAGCTTCTGCACCAAAATCCCTGCTATCATCACCCCTCGACAGTGCATACACTTCGTCCAGGAAAAGAATACCACCCCTTGCTTTTTCAATCATAGCCTTCACTTTAGGGGCTGTATGGCCAATGAATTCCCCGATCAGATCAGCCCTGGTGGCTTCTACTACATGGCCTTTGGTAAGCAGCCCCATGGCATTATATATTTTACCAAGCAGGCGTACAACAGTAGTTTTTCCGGTGCCGGGATTGCCGGTAAAAACGCTGTGAAGCCCTAATTGTCCATCGTCGGCAAATCCTTTTTCAATGCGTAGTTTATTAAACTTTAAATATTCTATGTTTTCTGTTATGCTGTTTTTCACGCTGGTCATACCCACCAGTTTATTCAAATCTGCAAGTACTTCTTCCAAAGTGGCTGCCTGTTTTTCAACGAGGGTCTTTTTTAATTGATTTATCACAGATTGGTCGATCTGCTGCAATGTTCCTGCCTGTTCAGAATCACCAACAGTAAATTGTGCCGAAGCAATAGTTACGTCCATGAAATTGACATAGACCAGGTAGGTTCCGTTTTTCCAATAACCCGGCTCGGAGCTGCCATAGCTGCAGCGGAAATATTCGATTGGCGGAGCCGGATTGGCCGCAAATGAAGAATCGTATTTTGCGGATGCAGCCACAAAGCCATTGGATATATCAATGATATTCAGCTTTACTTCCAGGCTTTTACTATCGGTGAATTTTCTTTTGAATGACAATTCAACTCCAATGTATTGGGTCTCTGCTCCATGTACCTGGCTTAGATAGCGGTAACCTTCTTTGGTTTCCCTGTAATCGGAATAGCCGGGGTAGAGCTTTAGTTCCAGCATATCAAAATAAGGATTCTCTTCCCGGGTTACCACGCCAAGTTTATCAATGATAATGGTTTTGGAAAGCACGATCGTATTGTTGATGAGGATCTCCCAGAGATATTGATCAGCTACCCAATATTCCGGGGTAGGTGTACCCCAGGAGTTGGAGGCTACGGTGGAAATTTCAGTGGACTGAAAGTTAATGGTTTGTTCGCCCGAATACATTTCCTTCCGTGTGGTGAGTGCCGTACAACGGACTTTTAAGATAACCGTGTTGTTTTGTTTTTGATAAAGCAGGTTGATCAATTCAATATCCCAATAGAGGTACTTAACCTCTCCTGCTTCAAACCTTACCCGGTATTTATTGATCGATGCTTTGTGTTTATAAAAAGCCGAGTTGGCAAAAAACTGTATGTCCTTTACAAGGCAGGTGGATGGTATGTTTGCCGCGGGGCTTTGTGTTTCGGTTGACATGGTTCTACGAAGTGAAATTTTAAAACTGGAAAAAATAAAACCATTTTAGGTTTAGATGCAGGAGCGATCAGATACAAAAAATGATAACTAAAATTATTAAAATGATGATGAAATACCAAGTAATTTTCATTAACGGTGGCTTTGGTTGTGTTTACGGTAAAAAAGATCCACCATAACCTGCATCGTTCAACCGGGTGTTGCCCCGTTTTACGTGCAGGGTTTGCCTGCAGTTTTTTTTTATCCTTTATAACATTAACTTTAATGCGCTCAGCTTATTTTGTATGCACTCACCCGTTATTCTTAAATGGTTCCTCGTTATGGCATTTGCCACATTTACTTTGGGGCCACTGCATGGGCAAAAGCTTTTGTTTGAAAACTATTCTTCGGAGCAGGGCTTATCCCAGAACAGCTGTTACAGCATTGCCCAGGATGATGATGGGTTTATGTGGTTTGGTACACAGGACGGGCTTAACCGGTATGATGGCAAACAGTTCAAAGTTTTTTTACCACAAAGCCAGGCCGGCAAAAAACTTCCATCTAATTATATTTCTTCGCTTTTTTTCGACCGGCAAAAAAACCTGTTATGGGTGGGTACGCTTCTGGGCACCTGTATTTATATCCCGCAACGTGATTCACTGGTGGGTATAGCTGAACTGTTCCCATTTGCTGCCCGGCTTGAAAAAATACCTGTAAAAAAGATTGTGTCCTTTACAGCCAATGAATATTGGTTTATTACCTACAACGATGGCCTCCTTTTGCTGAACACCAATTCCGGATCACTGACCTCTTTTTTTAATGATGATATCAATAAGACCAGGGTAAGCAGTATTGTTGAGCACCACGGAAAGATCATTGCAGGGCTTTTACAAAACCTTTTTTATTTAAACCCTGCCGGATCGGGTTATATAACACAACCCCTTCACCCCGAATACAGCTTTGCAGAAATAAAAGAATTATTCTCTTACCGTGATAAATTATGGATCGGAACCCTGACGAAAGGATGCTTTTATATGGACGGCGCCGATGGTAATATCCACCCTTTTAAAATACAAACAGACGGGATAGGATGTTTTATGGCAGATGCAGCAGGTAAATTATGGATAGGAACCCGGGGCAATGGTATTGTTCAATATGATCCTGATAAAGACACTGTACAAATCGCTGCCCATGACCGGTACGACAGCCGTTCGCCGGGAAAGAATTTCGTTTTATCATTGTTTAAAGACAGGCAGGGCATCATCTGGTGCGGCCTCAGCGGAAGCGGCCTTGCCAAATTTGATCCGCTTAAATACCAGTTTTCCGCTATCAGTAACGAACCGTCAAACCAACTTTCCCTGCCGGATAATATGATCTTTGATATTTATAAATGCCGCGATGGAACTTATTACGTGGGTACACAAAACCAGGGAATTGCTGAATGGGATGTTGTACACAACCGGTTCACTGCCTATTCGGCCTCATCAAAAATAGGCGTTGTAAGCAATACCATTTACGACATAACAGAAGATGATAACAATAACCTTTGGATAGCCAGCTGGGGCGGGCTGATGCAACTGGACAGAAAAGGAAAGCAGATCTTTTATAAAG
>JBDSXS010000074.1:0-5677 GCA_039926045.1 Ferruginibacter sp. | reverse complement strand
ACAATATGCCGGAAAATAATCAATTTGAATATGCTGTTGTGCGGATAGTACCGCAGGTAGAACGGGAAGAATTCCTGAACGTTGGCGTAGTGCTTTTTTGTGCAAAACAAAATTTTTTACAGGTGAGGTACCTATTGAACGAATTCCGTTTGCTGGCATTTTGCCCACAGGTAGATGTTGAAGAAATAGGGGAATACCTGGCCGCATTTGAGCAAATTTGCGTAGGTGCTGAAGATGCCGGTCCAATAGCCCGGTTAACAATGGCAGAACGGTTTCGATGGCTTACCTCCACAAGGAGTACCATGGTACAAACCTCAAAAGTACATCCCGGATTATGTACCGATGCAGGGGAGATGCTTACAAAAATATACATACAGCAGGCCTTGTGATGACTACCTGGGATCTCCCCAAAACTTTAAGTTTGTTATTTAATAATTGAATTGGCTTAATGTTTCCACCAAGGCGGAGGAATTAAAATGAAGTACATCTTTTAATTTCTTTTGTCACTTTTTTGCTTGCCCAAAAAAGTAACCAAAAAAGGGCCCCCAAAATCGATTACATCCCGATTTTGGGATGGTTCCCTGATTTAGCTTTGGTACTACTGTAGCTTCAACATTTGGAATTCTACTTTTAGGTACACCACCCTTGTAAATGGTTCGTGGGACATGAACCAAAGCAGGTGGAATATTTGTATTTCTTTGAGGAAATGATCAATAAACAATGTTCAATGCTCAATATTCAAATTGAGGGTATGATTAAGCAGGGGTGTTGCTCTGTTGAGCATTGATAGTTGAGCACGAGTATTGAATATTTGTATTTTCTTTAAGGAAGATAAATTAACCAAGGCAGCTGTGGAACCGCATAGAGGAGGAAATGATCAATAATCAATGTTCAATGCTCAATATTCAAATTTTGAGGGTATGATTAAGCCGGGTGCTGTTCTTGTTGAGCATTGATAGTTGAGCACGTGTATTGAATATTTGTATTTTCTTTAAAGAAGATAAAATTAACCAAGACAGCTGTGGAACCGCATAGAGGAGGAAATGATCAATAATCAATGTTCAATATTCAATATTCAAATTGAGGGTATGATTAAGCCGGGGTGTTGCTCTGTTGAGCATTGATAGTTGAACATTGTGTATTGAATATTTGTATTTATTTGTACAAAAACAAAATAAAAATGGAAGGCTTATCAATAAACCTTCCATTTCTTTATTTGACCAAAAATAAAATTACCGATTCTTTCCCGGTGTAGAATAAGGAGGTTTTTTTACTGAGGGATAAGGTTCTTTTTCCAAAAGTTTTAATGTTTCTTCCACTGCTTTTTCAAGTTGCAGATCAACGCCTTTGGATACTGCAACGGCGGAGATCTTTTGTTCTATGTCGGGCGCAATACCCATATTTTCTCCAACCCATTTGTTCTGTGCCGGATCAAATATCGCATTATCAGGTGCCGTCATCGCTCCTCCATCTACAAATGAATAATGTCTTGATGATTTCACCAGTCCGCCCCATGTGCGGGTGCCAATCAGCGGACCTACTTTTTGCTGGCGGAAGATCCAGGGGAAGAAATCACCACCGGAGCCGGCCAGTTCATTGATCAATAAAACCTTGGGGCCTAATATACCAGCTGGTAAACGGAGTGCTTTTCCATCAGGTACTTCATTGGTAATAGCTGCACGCAAACGGCGAACCATCAGGTCAACCATATAATCATCCAGTAAACCACCCCCATTAAATCTTTCATCTATTACAGCGCCCTGCTTATCCTGCTGCGAAAAATAGTAGCGGTTAAAGCTGGTAAACCCGGGACCACCTGTATTGGGTACCCATACGTATCCTAATTTACCTTTTGATAATTCATCTACTTTCCTGCGGTTGTCTTCTACCCAGGCACGCTGCCGCAATGCACTTTCATTTTGTACAGGCTTTACAATAACCGTCCATGCGCCTTCGGTTGCGGGTTTATTATTTACCAGTAAAACTGTCTGCATGTCGGCAGTACCATTTAAAAACCGGTATGGATCATCCGATGCTATTAATGAGTTACCGTTAACAGCAAGTATATAATTGCCTTGCTCTATTTTAAGATTGGGTTGCGCTAACGGTGCTGTCAAACCGGGGTTCCAACTTTCAGCGGTATATATCCTGTTGATCTTCCACCTGCCCTCAGTTGCTATAAGATCGGCCCCCAAAACACCAACACGTGATGTATCAAGCGCAGGAAAATCGCCACCAAAAACAAAACTATGACCAACAGAAACTTCTCCACCCAATTGATCAAGCAGGTAAGTAAGATCGGTACGATGCCTGATATAAGGCATCAGCGGCGAATATTGCTCCCATACTTCCTGCCAGTCTCTTCCATGCATGTTCCTGTCATAAAAATAATCACGCTGGTATCTCCATGCTTCCCTGAATATTTGTGTCCACTCTTCGATCCTGTTGAGTTCCATGCGCAGGTTCATCGCTACCGAACCTTCTGATGCACCTGCAGGTTTGGCTGTAGAAACCACACGCCAGCCCGGCCCCGATCTAAACAATAACTTTTCTGCATTAGCTGAAACAGCAAACTGTGATCCGCCTTTCACTAGTTCTTCCATTTTCTTATCCGCAATAATATATTTACTCAAGGTTGATCCGGAGATAACCAATACTGTTCCTTTGGGGCCTGCAAGCAAACCATCATACTCACCTACAGGTATGGGCATGGCAATGATGCGTCTATCTAGTTGCGCCCAATCAATGCGTACGCCTTTAGCAGCTGCAGTAGTATCTTTTTTGGGTTTAATAGTGGTATCAGGTTCTTCATCTGTTTTAAGCGGGAAAGGATTAGGTTCATCATTTCTTAATAAAGTAATGTATGCAGCAAATGTTGGTCTTGCCTGCTGGGAACTGGTATTGGCCCAGCCTGAACCTAATGCCACATCTGTACTAGCTAAAAAATAAAGATACCTGTTGTTCAGATCCCAAACGGGAGATATGGCATCGGCCATTGGGTTACTGAGCGGCGTAACTTTTTTACTTTCTGCACTCCACACCATAATGCCCCTGAAATTATTGGCTGCCGTTTTTGAATAAGCCAGCCATTTACTATCGGGCGACCAGGTGAAACCCATATTGCCCCTGTCGAGGTTTGTGCCGCCAATATCTATATTTGAAATATTGCCGGTTGCTATTTCAAGTACTCTAACCCTTACCGCATTATCGGCAAAGGCGACCATTTTTCCATCAGGCGACCAGGCCGGTTCCCATGGTAATTTACTTTCTCCAATAGAAATTTTGCGTGGCTCTTTAGTTCCTTCCTGGTCGGTGATATACATGGCATAGCCTTCACCATCCTTATCAGAGAACCAGGCAACCTGTCTTCCATCGGGCGACCAGATTGGCCTGCGGTCGGCAGCGCCTGAACTGCGTGTAAGATTCCGGGCATCACCATTTTCAACAGGTACGGTAAATATTTCGCCCCTGGATTCTATTACAATACGTTTGCCTGTTGGCGATAACGAAGCATCGGAAATACTGCTGGTCACATTTTCTATACGGCTTTCTGCCCATGGAAAATCGCCCGTCACATTTATATTCAATTGATTGCTTTTACCGCTAACAGGATCCACTACATACAGGAAACCATCTTGCTCTATTACCAGGTCGTTGCCATTTCCTTCAAGCCATTTTACATCGCCTTTTGTAAATTTAGTAACCTGCCTCATTGCAGCAGTTGAAATATTATAAGCCCAAACATTCATGATAAAATTCCTGTCTGACAA
Organism: Ferruginibacter sp.; assembly: GCA_039926045.1. Taxonomy (GTDB): domain Bacteria; phylum Bacteroidota; class Bacteroidia; order Chitinophagales; family Chitinophagaceae; genus Ferruginibacter. The sequence continues at coordinate 1,907 of JBDSXS010000074.1, read as the reverse complement.
AAAGAAAATTTCATTATTCATCCAGATAGGTCGTATGTCTTCACTTCCTTCTGTTGGAATATTTTGTTCTGTTAATGTTTTAAGATCCAGTATCTGCAAAGGCGTGTTTTGTCCGCCGCGGTAATGCCTCCATTCAGAATCCCACCTGCTTACCCTGTCAACAATTAATTTATTTCCATCAGGAGAATATCTTCCATCAAAACCCCATGGTGCCGGCAGCAGTTGCGAAGGGCCACCTTTAACAGATACTTTCCATAAACGGCCATATCCTGTTGGCGCAGTTTCCCTTGCGGAAGAAAATAGAACTTCTTTGCCATCGGGTGTAAAGCCCCGGGCAGATGAAGCAGCAGGATACCAGGTGAGCCGGGTAGGGGCTCCACCAACAGCGGGCACAATATATACCTGCGTTACGCCACTGCGGTTAGAACTGAAGGCGATCCATTTTCCATCGGGAGAAAAATGTGGATCAGATTCAACAGCAGCTGTGCTGGTTATCCGTAGTGCTGATCCACCATTCTTCTGTACAGTCCATATATCACCGCCATAGGTAAATACAATTTGTGTGGCGCTGATAGCGGGTTGCCGCAAGAGGCGTGTGCCCTGGGCAAATACCTGGGGCTGTACAAAAAATAAAAATGAGATGGATAGCAGCTTTTTGATGAACGCATTTGCAAATGGTCCGTGAGGACACGAACCAAGGCGAAGAAATGGAATAACAAATAGTTTTTTCAAAATTGAATTTACTTGCATAAACTAAGTTTTGGTTGTTGGTAATAAAAAAGATTTTTTTTAAATAATTATTGATTGCTCAAATGATTCCAGTTTATAAGCACATTCCACACCAACGGTGCATCATGCAAATTAAGATACCGGTGTAAGGGATCAAAAGTAAAAGCGATTAACCTGCCTGCACCAACCGGCACATTAAAAATAGCACCATGTCCAATTATAGTTTGCTCATTGCGAACCATGCCCGAAAGTACATAAGGCATTTCTTTTTTCGGTTCTTCTTTGGCAACTTTTATTGTGTCGCTGCCGGGTATACCCAGGATCTTACCGGTATATTTTTCTTCATCTTTTAAACCTTTGTTTCCGTATTGCAACAGCATCATATCCCGGTTATATTTTTTAACCTGTAGCAGTGGCCCGTTTCCTTTAAAGATGGGGAATGTTTCGGGGAAGCCATATAAAACCGGGTTATCTGATTTACGTGCTTTCACCTGCACCACTGATCCCGGATGAAACAGCCCGCCGGCATCATAAGTATCCAGGTCGCTGGTTATACCTGCTGTTGCCATGATGGTAGAGGCATTATCCAGGCTGATGATCACGCCACCTGCATCAGCAAACTGCCTTAAGTTTTCCATACCCATAAAACCAGGCCCACCCGTCATATCGCTGGTAGAATCCGGAAAGCCATGAGCAGGGTATGCAGCAGTTTTGGTATAAGGCATGGGGCCAAATTTCTTATCTATTTCATTGATAAAATCGCTTGCATCTCCACCTGTGGATGGAACAAGGATAACATCGAAACGTTTTATCAGATCGCCTTTCTTCAGATCATCTTTATTGATGCTGCTGTACGGTATTCCTTTTTGTTCAAAAGTATATCTCGACCAGCCTGCATCCTGTGTACTGTACCAGGTATGATAAATGGCCACCCTTGGTAAATTCACTTTATGAACTTTTGGTACCGTTGCTGTTGTTGTTGCGTGCAGGTCAAGCCCAAACTTAGTTGCCATTTTTTTTGCCTGGGCACTGCTAAGGCCTTTAAATAAAACTGATCCTGCAGCTAAAGTATCTTTCATTCCTTCAAAATTGCTTTTTGAATCAGTAACCAATGCAAAAGCATTTTTATTTTCGGCATTCATCCAATACAGGGCAGGCAGTAAATTGTTTTGTGCTTT
>JBDSXS010000073.1:0-9400 GCA_039926045.1 Ferruginibacter sp. | reverse complement strand
CCCCGGTATTTATGCAATCTTTTTTCCAGGCAAACAATTAAGGATCGAGTTTTTAATAGATAAAGAACAGGTCATTTCGGTAACTTCTGATACCTCCGACCTGGTTAATAAGACAATCGTAACCGGTTCAAAAGAAAATATCTTATACAACCAATATCAAAAATTTGCAGCAACTAAAGGAAAAGCTATACAGCAGGAGTTTAAAGCCTACAGGAGTGCCGCTAACCCGAAGGATTCTTTAGAGCATGAAAGAAAATATAAAGCCTATAATAAAGAGTTGAACGAATACCGGGAAGGGGTGATCAAAAATCAACCCCAATCTATGATGGCCGCTTTATTAAAGGCTATGAAAGAGCCGGTTTTCCCGGACAAAGTGCCTGTAACAAAACAGGATTCAATTGACGCTTACAATGAATACAAAAAACATTACTGGGACGGAATTAGTTTTATGGATGACAGGATAATACGCACGCCTTTCTTTTTAAAAAAACTGGAACGGTATTATCGTGAAGTCATCTCTCCCGACCCCGATTCGATCATAAAAGATATTGATTATAAATTATTGCTGGCAAGGTCGGCGCCGGAAATGTATAAGTTTTTGTTGAACTGGGTCACAGATGAATTCATCAGTCCCAAATACATGGGCCAGGATGCTGTATTTGTTCATCTTTTTGAAAAATACCACAGCAAGGGAGCCAGTTTTTGGCTTAACGAAAAACAGATCGAAGCTATCAGCCGGCGGGCATATATGCTTATGGCAAATTTAATTGGCGAAAAGGCTGCGGAACTGGAAATGCTGACACCCGAGGATAAGCCAACGTCTTTATATGCTGTGGATGCGGATTATACCATTGTCTGTTTCTGGGATCCCAATTGCGGGCATTGCAAGGAAGAGATACCAAGGCTGGATTCGATATACAGGGCAAGCTGGAAAAGCCATAATGTGAAGATCTTTGCAGTACTTACGCCCGATCCCAAGCAAAATGTAAAACCCGAATGGATTTCATTTATCAAAAAACATGATATCGGCGACTGGGTCCATGCTTATAAGACCAAAGAAATGGAAGACGCAGACTATGCGGCTCAAAGACCCGGTTATCGCCAATTGTATGATATTACCTTAACTCCTATCATATATTTGCTGGATAAAGACAAACGGATCATTGGAAAAAAACTAACACTCATGCAATTAAACGATCTGCTTGAGGTAAAATGGAGTACTGCTCCTTCGAAATAAAATAAATTAACTGATGAAAAAAATTTTATTGCTGTTTGCTTTTGCAGCCTTTACTACCGGTGTTTTTTCGCAAACCTTATTTACCTATGGCAACACCAGTGTTGACAAAGCAGAGTTTATAAGGGCTTATAATAAAAATAAAACGCCGGTTGCCGATAAAGAAAAAGCTTTACGGGAATACCTTGACCTGTACATAAAATTTAAATTAAAGGTAAAAGCAGCTATGGAGTTAAAGCTTGACACTTTACCCCAGTTGCAGTACGATGCCCAAAGTTTCCGCAGCCAGATCGAAGACAGTTATTTAAACAACGATAAAGCGGTGAGCGATCTGCTGAACGAGGCTTTTGAGCGCAGCCAGAAAGACCTGCATGTTTTACATTTTTTTGTTCCGGTAGATGTAACAGCCAGGCCGGAAGATACGCTAAAGGCTTTCAAGTCTGTATCAGCAATATACAGTGCCCTTGCTGCAGGAAAAACTGATTATGATAATTTAACAGTAGCAGACCCTGCTGTTAAGATCAACCATTCTGATCTTGGTTTTATTACCACTTTCACTTTGCCTTATGAATATGAAACCCTTATCTATAATTTAAAGATGGGTCAGGCAAGCAAACCCTACCGCACCAGGAATGGCTGGCATGTTTTTAAATTAATTGGTGAAAGAAAAGCTGTAGGCAAATGGAAAATTGCCCAGATCTTATTTTCCATTCCGCCGAATGCAAGTGAGGCTGATAAAAAATTATATGAAAAAAAGGCCGACTCCATTTATCAATTACTGAAGAAGGGTGAGGATTTTGGCAAGGTGGCAAGATGGTTCAGCGACGACAGGGCTACTTATGGCAATAACGGCGAAATAGCTGAATTTGGTTCGGGCAAATATGACCTCTCGTTTGAGACCGAGGTTTTTAAACTAACCAGGGATAACGAGATCAGCAGGCCTTTCGAAACCCCTTTTGGTTATCATATTGTAAAACGGTTATCGCAAAGCCCGGTATCCCCAGATAAAAACGACCAGTCTTTTCAGTTTGAATTAAAGCAAAAAGTACAGCAGGATCCAAGGGTAAACAGGGCCAAAGACCTGTTTGTAAAAGATATTTTAAAGCAGGTAAACTATAAAAAAACAGGCGCCGTTACGGATGCAGATCTTTATCGTTATGCCGACAGCGTAATTGCCAATCCAAATTCAGAAACAGGTAATGCTGCCGTTTATCCGATAACCAATAAAATAATTTATAGTTTTGCCAAAACAAAACTTACAGGTAAAGACTGGCTTGATTTTATAAGAAGCTATAAAGGATCAGGAGAACTCTACCATGGTGAAAGCAATGCCGCCCTGGCTGATAAATTCACCTCTTCGGCAGTACTGGATTATTACAAAAAACACCTGGAAGATTATAATGTGGATTTCCGTTATCAGATGGAAGAATTTAAAGATGGTAATGTATTGTTTGAAATAATGGAAAGGAATATCTGGGGAAAAGCATCGAGTGATATGAATGCATTACAAAAACATTACGATGCAAATAAAAGCAAATACCTATGGGCTGCCAGTGCCAATATCATTTTATTTAACTGTTCCAGCAAAGGCATAGCAGATGAAGCAAGAACTGCGTTATTAAGTGGAAAAGACTGGAAAAAGATAGAAGAAGAAAGCAATAACAATATACAGGCAGATTCGGGCAGGTTTGAGCTTTCCCAAATTCCAGTGACCATCGATACAAAAATGGGTGCCGGAACCGTTTCAGAAACCGTAGTTAACCCCGATGGAAATGCGAATTTCGTCAAACTTATCAATCGTCATGATGCAAACCTGCAGCGTAATTTTGATGAAGCAAAGGGATTGGTTATTAATGATTATCAGAATATACTTGAGGAAAGCTGGATCATTGACCTGAAAAAGAAATACCCTGTAAAAATAAATGAAGCTGTTTTTCAGTCGTTATTAAAATAGTGACCATATAATTACAATCAAAAAGCCTGCCTTCTACCCCAGTTGGCAGGCTTTTTGTGTAACCGGCTATTAAGAACAGAAATCGGGACAAATATGATGAGATTTTTATCATAGATCCTGGATTTATAAACGAAAAAATAAACGATGAAAAAATTAATTTTAGCCTTGGCTTTAACAACAACAGCAGCACTTGGCACAAAAGCACAGGTTTACGTACAAGGAGGTTTAAACCTTGCCAACATCACTAAAACCAATGATGGCCAAACAGAAAAGAATAACATTCTTCCATCATTCAATGTGGGAATATTGGGCAGGCTTGACCTGGCGTCTATGTTCGCCTTGGAATCAGGTATTTTATTGACCGGCCATGGTTCAAAAGCAGAAACTTATTTTAATGGCGGTAGTGATTATATCAAGACTAAATTCAATCCTTTGTATATCCAGGTGCCATTGAATGCAGTAGTGAAAATTCCTTTGGAAAAACAGTCCAGCATATTTTTTAATGCCGGGCCTTATGCTGCCATAGGTATTGGTGGTAAGTCAAAAAGCGAATCTAAATTTGGCCCGTTGATGTCAAGCTCTACAAAAGATATCGAATTCAGCAACGACGATCCATTTACATCTCAAGAAGAAGATGCCGGTTACAATAAATTAAAGCGCTTTGACTTTGGTTTAAACTTTGGCGGTGGTTTCCAGTTTAACCGTGTGATCTTAAAGGCAAATTATGGCCTTGGACTTGCAAAAATAAATTCAACTGAAAGTAATAATAACGCCAATGATAAGAACAAGTATCGTACACTTAGTTTTTCAGTAGGCATTCCTTTAGGAAAATAATTGAAAATAATTATCCCCGTGAAAATTAAAAACCCTCCTGATCCGGAGGGTTTTATTTTTAAACAATTTGTTTTACTACATTGGCCACTATATGCGGCCTGCCCAGTGTATAATAATGTAGTACCGGCGATCCGAAATTTTTAAGTTCCTGCGACTGGTGCAACAACCATTCAGTTCCCACCTGTTCCACCTCTTCATCAGTTTTACATTTTATGATCTCTTTGCTCAGGGCTGCAGGCAGATCAATATGAAATATCTTAGGTAATACCGTCAACTGCTTTTTTGTGTAAATGGGTTTCAGCCCGGGAATAATGGGAACTGTTATACCCATTCCCCTACAGGCTTTTTCAAATGCATAAAATTTTTCATTATCAAAAAACATTTGTGTTACGATATAATCGGCGCCCATATCAACCTTTAATTTTAAATAATGCAGGTCGCTGTCCATATTGGGTGCTTCAAAGTGTTTTTCGGGATAACCGGCAACACCAATACAGAATTTTGTCTGGCTGGTATTTTTTAGATCTTCTTCCAGGTATATGCCCGCATTAAGATCGGTAACCTGTTTCAGCAGGTCGCTGGCGTATTCATGTCCACCCGGTTCGGGTAAAAATGCGGTCTCGTTCTTTGCAGCATCGCCACGAAGTACAAGTACATTGTCAATACCCAGGTAATTCAGGTTTATCAATGCGTCTTCAGTCTCATTAATTCCAAAGCCGCCGCAAATCAAATGCGGTACGGTATCCACACTGTATTTATTCATAATGGCAGCACAGATGCTTTCGGTACCGGGCCGCTTGCGCACAACCACTTTTTGGAAATTTCCATCCGGTGTCTTTTTAAAAACATGCTCACTTCGGTGATAAGTTACATTTATATAGGCAGGCTTGAATTCCATCAGGGGGTCAAGATGCTGGTATAAAGACTGAATACCCTTGCCTTTCAGGGGTGGTAAAATTTCAAAAGAAATAAGTGTATCCTTTGCCTGGTTTATGTGCTCTATTACTTTCATTTGTTCAATTAATATGCAAACTTAAGCAAGCTGGCATACATAATCAAACCCTTAAGATGAGATAATGAAGTGTAGTTAATAACCGGGACAACAATTTATCCGCTATTTGATATTTACTTTGCTATCTTTTCTATTAATGAATTTTATGTGGTAACTATAAACTGCTGTTAAATATAAGTACTGACCCGGCTATTTAAAGGTTTCCGCTATTTTTGTAATAAATTCCTCATTTTGAATTTAACCATACAAACCAAAGACCTTGTAAAGATTTATGGCAACAGAACAGTTGTGAACAAGGTTTCATTTAATGTAAAGCAGGGAGAAATTGTTGGATTGTTGGGTCCAAATGGTGCCGGTAAAACCACTTCTTTTTACCAGGTGGTTGGTTTGATAAAACCGGATGAGGGTGAGGTTTATTTAAACGATATCAATATTACCAAACTGCCCATGTATAAAAGGGCACAAATGGGTATTGGCTACCTGCCTCAGGAAGCGAGTGTTTTCCGTAAGCTGAGTGTAGAAGATAATATTTTGGCTGTTTTGGAAATGACTAAGCTCAATAAGCAGCAACAAAAAGAGAAACTCGAAACACTTTTAGATGAATTTAACCTGCAACGTGTTCGTAAAAATAACGGGGATACTTTAAGTGGTGGCGAAAGGCGGCGAACAGAAATTGCACGTGCCCTGGCCGTTGACCCTAAATTTATTTTATTGGATGAACCCTTTGCCGGCGTTGATCCCATCGCCGTAGAAGACATACAGGCTATTGTAGCCAAATTAAAATTCAGGAATATCGGCATATTAATTACCGATCATAATGTAAATGAAACCTTGTCTATTTGTGACCGGGCATACCTGCTCATTGACGGAAAAATATTTACACACGGCACTGCTGAAGAATTAGCTGGTGATGAGCAGGTACGTCGCTTATACCTGGGTAAGAATTTTGAATTAAAACGCAAAGATTATTTGCATGATGAAGCTGCCCGATAATTATATATCTTGTTGGATAAATGAAGCTTCTCTCTCCTGCCATATCTAAACTAGCCCGCATGCGCCTTTGGCGTATCGAGAACTGGAGCAACCACCCGGAAGCTGCACAGCGTGAGGTTTTGCAGGGCCTGGTTACTGCCGCCCAATACACCGAGTTTGGCAGGAAGTATAATTTTTCAAGGCTGTTTACATTAAAAGAGTTCAAAAAAAATGTGCCTATACATGAGTATGATGATATAAAGCCATACATCATGCGCATGATGGAAGGGGAAGAAAATGTTTTATGGAACACACCCGTTACCTGGTTTGCAAAATCCTCCGGCACCACTTCCGATAAAAGTAAATTTATTCCCATCAGCGAAGAAAGTTTAAAAGAGAACCACTTCCAGGCCAGTAAAGACCTGCTCAGTAATTATTATAAAAATTTCCCTTCCAGCGACCTGCTAACCGGTAAAGGTTTGGTTGTTGGCGGCTCTCACCAGATCAGTAAAGTAAATGATGAGATACAATATGGGGACCTCAGTGCGGTGTTGATGCAAAATTCCCCTTTTTGGGGTCAATGGATACGTACACCGGAACTTAGTGTTGCCCTGCTCGACGAATGGGAAAATAAAATTGAAAAGCTGGCACAGGTTACAGCTGAAGAAAATGTTACTTCTTTAGCGGGTGTGCCTACCTGGACACTTTTGTTATTAAAACGTATTCTGGAAATAAAAGGTAAAACTACCATAAAAGAAGTGTGGCCCAATTTAGAGTTGTACATTAATGGCGGCGTTTCTTTTGTGCCTTATAAAGAACAATTTGATAAGATATTCGGTGCTAAAATAAATTACCTGGAAATATACAATGCCAGCGAAGGTTTCATTGCTGCACAGGTGTGCCCGGATGACGACGGCATGTTGCTGTTTACAGAGCATGGGATCTTTTACGAGTTTATGCCGGTTGAAGAATACGGAAATGAGAACCCGGTAACCGTAGGTTTAAAAAATGTTACCATTGGAAAAAATTATGCCCTGGTGATGAGTACTACCGGCGGCTTATGGCGATACCTGATCGGCGATACTATTCAGTTTACCAGCCTTAACCCATACAAATTAAAAATAACAGGCAGGTTAAAACATTATATGAATGCATTTGGCGAAGAAGTGATCGTTGATAACAGCGACAAAGCCATAGCATTTGCAGCAGAAAAAACAAATGCGGTTGTTAATGATTATACAGCGGCCCCGGTTTATTTCAGCGAAAACAGCAACGGCGCACATGAATGGTTAATTGAATTTGAAAAAGAACCGGACGATCTTGATACTTTTATTTTTCAACTGGATGATCACTTACAAAGCATAAACAGCGATTATGAAGCCAAGCGGCATAAAAATATTGCTTTGAGATTACCCATAGTTCATAAGTTACCCGTTGGCACATTTACAACATGGCTGAGGAGCAAAGGAAAACTTGGTGGCCAGCACAAAGTGCCAAGACTGAGTAATGAAAGAAGTATGTTAGAGGAAATTTTAAAACTAATTAACTGATCATACAAATGGGAGAACCCATAACCTGTAAAAGTTGCGGCAATCGGTTCACAGGAAAATTTTGTAATGCCTGCGGCGAAAAAGTGTACACAGAAAAAGACAGGTCTGTGCAGCACCTCTTATCAGATGGGCTGCATTTTATAACACATCTTGAGGGTAGTTTTTTTAATACTGTTATTACGCTTTTTAAAAGCCCGGGGAAATTCTCGCTTGATTACTGTAATGGTATCCGAAAAAAATATTTTAAGCCTTTGTCCTTTTTCCTGCTGCTGGTGATCCTTTACCTGCTTTTTCCAATTTTTGATAGCTTAAATACAACACCATATCAGCATGTTAGACATTCCCTGTATGGTAAATATGCAATGGGGAAAGCCTTGAAGATTGTCCAGGAAAGACATTGGAGCGATGCTGAATTTGGGGAAGCTTTTCGTCATGTATCAGAAAAAGTATCTAAATTTTTATTGTTCCTCATTATACCAGTAATGGCCTTATTTTCCTGGGCCGTTAGTTTTAAAAAAAGGAAATATTTCTACGATAATTTTGTTTTTAGTATTGAAGCGGCCTCCTTCTTTATTCTTTGGGGATTTTTAATGCTCCCTGTATTACTCAGGGTCTTACACTGGCTTTTTCCTACACTTCCCGGCCTTTCAGACTTACAAATGCTTATTCCCTTAGTAGGCATTTTTATCGTTTATCTGATCATTGCGTCAAAAAGATTTTTTCAGTTTAAATGGTGGTATACAATTTTGTATTCTCTTGCATTTACATTAGCACTGACAATGTTTATTCAATACATTTATAAGTTTATTTTATTTTTTATAACGATACACCTAATTTAAAAATATAATTTACAGGAGTTCCGTTAATGATAATGATTTATTTACTTTTGCCTGTAAGCTAAAATTTACAACATGAAATTATTAGAAGGAAAAACTGCAATCATAACCGGCGCAGCACGTGGTATTGGAGAAGCCATTGCCATAAAATTTGCAGAACAGGGTTGTAATGTGGCATTTACTTATGTTAGCAACGGCAGTGCAGAAAAGGCAAAAGCGCTGGAACAAAAATTAATTGCTATGAATGTTAAAGCAAAAGCCTGGCAAAGCAATGCCGGGGATTTTGCAGCAGCTGAAGTTTTTGTAAATGATGTTTTAAAGGAATTCGGTAACATAGATATTTGTGTAAACAATGCAGGTATTTCGAAAGATAATTTATTGCTGCGCATGACACCCGAACAATGGGATGATGTAATGCAGATCAATTTGAAAAGTGTTTTCAATATGACCAAACACGTGATCAGGCCTATGATGAAAGCCCGGAGCGGCAGCATCATCAACATGAGCAGCATCATTGGAGAAATGGGCAATGCAGGCCAAAGCAGTTATGCTGCCAGCAAAGCGGGCATACTGGGCTTTACAAAAAGTGTGGCCAAAGAACTCGGCAGCCGTAACATACGATGTAATGCTATTGCCCCGGGTTTTGTTGAAACAGACATGACCAGCTATTTAAAAGAAGGCGAAGGTGCTGATAAATATAAAGCCGATATCCCATTGGGCAGGTTTGCAAGTACGGAAGATATAGCCAATGCCTGTTTATTCCTGGCCAGCGATATGGGCAGCTATGTTACCGGCCAGGTATTAAGCGTATGTGGTGGGTTGAATATTTAATATTGAACTTTATAAAAAAAAACGGTTCGTTGCGAACCGGTTTTTTTTCTGCCTCCCTTTTTTAAACAACAAGAGCATATATGAAAAAAGATAAAAAATGACAGAGCGTAAACAATTGTTTTGCTGTCTATTGCTTAACTGAAGTTTTAAATTTTTCAATAGCCTTTTTTGTAAAAT
>JBDSXS010000072.1:0-15369 GCA_039926045.1 Ferruginibacter sp. | reverse complement strand
TACCGGTGGGTAGAAATAACTTTTATCATCACCGGGCTTGTTTTAATTTTTCTTTTGAGAACAGACCCTGCTAAAACATTTTGGTATGGCCTGGGTATTGCATTGGCCTTGCAGGCAGTGATCATGCTGGGAGCTGATTATTTTGCGGAGAAAAGAGGAAAAGTTTACATGGCAGAGTTGCAGAAAATGATCGTAGATTAGATGATTACCCGGATTCCGCAGATCGCTTCATCTGCGAAATCATCTTTGAATCTTTTTAATCAGCGATCAAGCGGGACATTTCTCATGATAATTAATCAGTTCGATCGGCGTTTTCTCAAACTCGTAACCGGCGTACTTAATATTAATTTCATCCAGCACTTCATCGATCTCCTCAACAGTATTAAGTGTAACCAATTTTAACCGGTAATCTTTTATACCCGGTAGTCCTTTTAAATAATTGGTGTAATGCCGGCGCATTTCAAAAATGCCAACCTTTGGGCCTTTCCACTCAAACGATTTATGCAGGTGCTTTTTACAAACCGCAACCCTGTCTTCAATAGAAGGAGCAGGTAAATGCCCGCCAGTCTTTAAAAAATGTTTGATCTCATTAAAAATCCATGGGTAACCAATGGCCGCACGACCGATCATGATACCATCAATGCCGTATTTATTTTTATATTCCAGGGCTTTTTCAGGGCTATCTATGTCACCATTACCAAAAATAGGCATAGTGATACGTGGGTTATTTTTTACTTTTCCGATCAGTTCCCAATCAGCATGGCCCTTGTACATCTGCGTTCTTGTTCTGCCATGAATGGCCAAAGCCTTTATACCAACATCCTGCAGGCGTTCTGCAACTTCTTCAATATTCTTTGTGTTATCATCCCAGCCAAGGCGTGTTTTTACGGTAACGGGAAGTGAAGTTGATCTTACGACTGCACTGGTAAGCCGCACCATCAGGTCAATATCTTTTAAAACCCCGGCGCCGGCACCTTTCATTGCTACTTTTTTTACCGGGCAGCCAAAATTAATATCCAGCAGGTCAGGATTGGTTACGTCCACAATTTTTGCTGCCAGCGCTAAACTTTCTTCATCGCCTCCAAATATCTGGATGCCTACGGGTTTCTCGTAATCAAATATGTCTAATTTCTGTCGGCTTTTAATGGCATCACGTATAAGTCCTTCACTGCTAATGAACTCGGTGTACATAAGGTCGGCCCCATGATCCTTACAAACGGCACGGAAAGGCGGGTCACTTACGTCCTCCATAGGAGCCAGTAAGAGTGGAAAATCAGGTAATTGTATAGGACCTATGTTTGGCATTTTATTTTTTAAACGTTTAATGAATCTTTAATTATAATTTGTACAACGTACAAATCATAATTATTAGAATGAATTATGCCGATTGTAGACTTTTGCTATTATGTTTTGGCTAATCGGCACTAGTCATTGTATATTGCGAGCGCAAATTTACAACTAATCGGCTTAGCTATGCAATACAGAAGTGTTAAAGGGTTTACGGGGTGGGGACAATTGGGGATCTTATTCGCTTTCCTGGGCGCAGGGTTTATTTTGGCGGGGGTGATACAGTATTTCATTGGTTTGCAAATGATCCCGAAGGGTGTGCCGATGGAAAAAATGGGCGAGGAGATGCTAAAAGCGATGATGCTACCTGAAAATGTTGGGTATGCCCGCCTGAGCCAGGTTTTGAGTACATTATGTCTTTTCTTTATTCCTGCTGTAGCCTGGATGTTCGTTTGCCATGGAAAAAATAAATTCTGGCTGGGCTTTAATAAGCATATCAATGCCAGGCAGATCGTTTTGGGCTTTTTCCTTATTTTTTTAGCTAATGTAATTGCCAATCCCCTGGCCGATCTGAGTAAAGACCTGCTTAAAAATTTGCCCGCCCTGAATGCCCTGGGCATGCGCATGGAAGCTGAATATACCAACCAGGTAATGGCACTAAGTAATTTAAAAAGCTGGGGCGAATTTTTTATGGCCATTGTGATCATGGCTTTTTTTCCGGCATTGTTCGAGGAAATATTTTTTAGGGGTACTGTACAGAATTTACTGGAACGCTGGTGGAAGATGCCGTTGTTAGCTATACTTGTCTCCTCGTTATTTTTCAGTTTGATCCACATGTCGGTGTATCTTTTTTTAAGCAGGGCATTACTTGGTTTTATTTTAGGGTTGATGTACCAGCGCAGTAAAAACCTATGGGTAAATATCATTGCCCATTTTTTAAATAATACCGTGGCGGTGATCCAGTTGTTCTGGATATCGAGGCATGAACAAAAAGTGGAAGTAGATAAGCTCGATCCAAAAATTCCCTGGTGGGGCTCATTGGTGGCTGTTGCCATTACTTATATGTTGTTTATGCTTTTTGAAAAAGTATCATCAACAAACCGCAAACAAATCGCTTTTGAAGAACAAAATCTTGTAGAGCAAACAAACATTTTACATTCCTTTCCCGAAAATAAAAACACCTAGTATTGGCATTCAATTTTCAAACATTTAAAACAAGGGCCTTAACTGCACTGCTTTTTGTGGTGGTAATGCTGGTTGGACTACTTTGGAATTTCTGGAGTTTTTTGATCTTGTTTACGATAATACATTTTGGTTGTTGGTATGAGTTTGTAAAATTGATGAAGAAGATTTTTGTTGAGAAGTATTTGGGTTATTGTTGGTTAGGATTATTCTATATAACCTTGCCGGTTTTACTGATGATAAAACTAAGGCAGATTGGAATGATCTATAAAGATGGACAGTTAATTGATGATGTGGGTTATATCATTCCCTGTTGTATAATTTTCTCAATATGGATAAATGATACGATGGCTTACCTGGTTGGTTCTTTTATCGGTAAGACACCGCTTACCAAAATTTCTCCCAAAAAAACATGGGAAGGTACTATAGGCGGTATCATACTATGTGTGATTGCTGTCGGTTTTTTATATCCCCTATTTGCTGAGAAATATGCCGATATGCCATTGTATATAGGCGGGCACTGGTTTATTATTGCTGCCATCTGCGCAATCTTCGGCACTCTTGGCGATCTATTAGAAAGTAAATTAAAACGCATGGCTGATGTAAAAGACAGCGGCAGCTTTATGCCTGGGCATGGTGGTTTTTTAGACAGGTTTGATTCTCTGCTCGTTGCCGTTCCTGCTGTTTGGATATATGTGTATTTCTTCACCAACCTAAACTCCTAAACCCCAAACCCCAAACTCCTAACTCATAACTCATAACTCATAACTCATAACTCATAACTCATAACTCTTTATCTTTGCAGCTCAATTAAACTGAATGACCATACACCGGGAAGGATATAAAAGCATTGCCATCGCAACTTTAATTTTTGGTGCCATCAATGTATCCGTTTATTTTTTCTTAAGCGCCTCCATGATGTGGCTTTGTAATATCATTTTTGTACTTACGCTCGGGTTGTTATTATTCCTTGTATCATTCTTTCGAATTCCAAACCGCAAACTAACCATTGTTGATGGCGCCGTTATTGCTCCTGCAGATGGAAAGGTGGTAGTGATTGAAGAAACAACTGATGTAGAATATTTTAAAGACAAACGCCTGCAGATCTCTATTTTTATGAGCCCGGCCAATGTGCACGTTAACCGAAACCCTATTGACGGCGAAGTGGTATATAACCAATATCACAAGGGTAAATACCTGGTGGCCTGGCACCCCAAATCATCAACCGATAATGAGCGGCACTCAGTTGTTATAAGAAAAGACAATACAGAGATACTGGTTAAGCAAATTGCTGGCGCTTTGGCCAAACGTATTGTAAATTACCTGCAGGTTGGCCAAAAAGTGAAACAGACGGAGGAAATGGGCTTTATTAAATTCGGTAGCCGGGTTGACCTGCTTTTACCTATAGGAACCAGGGTAAACGTGGAGCTGAATCAGGCGGTACAAGGGGGTGTGACTGTAATAGCTACCTTATAATTTAACAGTCCAAAAGTTGGGTGCTATGCAATTTGTACCCTATATTTACGTTAGTAAAATCAATTAAAAATATAATCATGAAAAAAGTAATTTTATTAGCTACCGCATTTATGTTTGTTACCGGGGTTGCTTTGGCCGATAAAGGCAAAAAGAAAAAATGTGCTAAAGGAAAATCCTGCTGCTCAAAAGATGCTAAAGCAACAAAATCCTGCTGCAAAGACAAGACAACAGCTAAAATGTAATTGCCTGCTACAACTAATTTTAAACCTTTCTAACCGGAAGGTTTTTTTATGCCTTTAAAAAATGGTTTCCAGTTCTTTTAAATGTGTAACGGTGTAAGTAGGTTTTATTTCAGCCACGGCATTGATATGGTTTACAAATACGGTATCCATCCCTGCATTCATGGCGCCTTGTATATCTGCATCCAGGTTATCGCCGATCATGATACTTTCAGGCAAAGATGATCCGGCTTTATCCATGGCAAAATCAAAGATCTCTTTTTTAGGTTTTAAACTGTTGCTTCCTTCCGAAGTGATCACGTGGGTAAAATAACCATTCAGCCCGCTGTTATTTAATTTGCTCCATTGTGTTTTTTCAAAACCATTGGTGATCAAATGGAGGACATATTTTTTTTCTGTCAGGTAATCTAAAATTTCCAATGTATACGGAAAGAGTAATTTTTTGGTTGGCAGTATCTCTAAAAATTTTCCACTCATATCCCTGGCCAGGGGTTCATCTGCAATTTTAAAGTCAAGCATGGTACGCCACATCCGTTTCCATTTCAGCTCTTCTGATGTTATCAATCCTTTATGATACCGGTCCCACATCAATTCATTATGAAACAGGTATTTTGGAAAAAAAACTTCAAAGGCTGTATTGATCCTGTTGTTAAGATCAAAAAAGGCATACAGCTCTGCAAGCGTTTCTTTGGCATTGGCATCAAAATCCCAGAGGGTATGGTCGAGATCGAAAAAAAGATGTTTGTACTGGGGCATCAGGTTACTCAATAATTTAAAAGGAGAGAATACTAACTTTACTTATCATTGCAAGATACCAATTTAAAGATTTATCAATGAACATAGTAATAACAGGTGCATCAAAAGGACTGGGAAAAGCCATAGCTGAAGCATTTGCACAGGATGGCCAGGGTCATCATTTTTTTATATGTGCCAGGCATGCGGCAGAGCTTGAACAAACAGCAAAGGAATTACAGGATCGTTTTCCAAAGATCAATATGCACAGCAAAACCTG
This sequence comes from Ferruginibacter sp., assembly GCA_039926045.1. Classification (GTDB taxonomy): domain Bacteria; phylum Bacteroidota; class Bacteroidia; order Chitinophagales; family Chitinophagaceae; genus Ferruginibacter. Next base: position 10,173 of record JBDSXS010000072.1, on the reverse strand, counting down.
CGATGTAGCCAATAAAGATCAATTGACAGATTTTGTGAACTGGATCATGAGTTTAACAGACAGGGTTGATATTTTGGTAAATAATGCCGGGGTCTATCTGCCCGGTAATGCCTTTGGCGAAGATGATGGTATGCTTGAGCAATTGATGCAGGTAAATACATACAGCGCCTATCATTTGACCAGGCTGATCCTTCCCTACATGATGAAAGCTAATCCTTCGATAGGCTCCCCGAAAGAATCGGGACAGGCACGAGGCCATATCTTTAATATCTGTTCAATTGCTTCATTGCATGCGTATCCCAATGGCGGTGCTTACAGCATCAGCAAATTTGCTATGTACGGGTTCAGCAAAAACCTGCGGGAAGAGTTGAAACCCCACGGCATAAAAGTAACACATGTATTGCCCGGTGCTGCCTTTACAGATAGCTGGAGTGGCAGTGGCATTGATCCACAAAGGATCATGGAAGCATCTGATATTGGAAAAATGGTGTACGCTGCTGCACAACTGTCTCCGCAGGCATGTGTAGAAGAGATCATTCTCCGGCCGCAATTGGGGGATCTGTAAACCTCACCCCAAGAGCTAGCGCTCGTTCCTTTGCAGGAACTCCAAAAGGAGAGGGAGTAGTTTAACAATTTATTTCCACCGTTTATACTTTGGGACTTTACTTAACAGCGGGCAATCCTTTATTTTTGTTTGTCATTATGGGATCAGGGTTACAAAAAATATTTTTATCTGTTTTTTTACTCGCCGGGTATTGTGCCAATGCACAGGTAAAGTTTTCAGCCACCATATCGCCTTCAGAGATAGGGAAGAATGAATATGCACAGTTAAAACTCATGGTTGAGAATGCCATGGAAGTAACGCAGATCGTTCCTCCGGACCTGAAAAATTTTATCATCGTTAGCGGACCTAACCAGGAGAGCGGCATGACCATGATCAATGGGACGGTTAAAAAATATATCGCCCTCAATTTTATTTTAAAACCAAAAGCTACTGGAGTTTTTACCATACCTGCCTCACTGGCAAAAGCAGATGCCGGCGATTATAAAAGCAACACCGTTAAATTAAAAGTTACTGCAAACCCTACAGGTAATACTGCCGGTGTAAATGCATTCAGTTCTCCGTTCAGCGGTATGGATCCCTTTGCCGAACCTGCGCCACGTTCATCCTATAATGATTTTATTTTACGCAAGGGTGAAAACCCGGTTGATAAGATCAACAGGAATATGCTTGTGCGGGTGGAGATCGATAAAAGAACATGCTATGTTGGAGAACCTGTTGTTGCAACTTATAAACTTTACACCAGGTTAAAGAGCGAAAGCAACATGATCAAGAATCCATCCTTTAATGGATTTTCTGTGCTGGACCTGCAGCAGCCCAATGATATGAGTTATCATGTAGAAAAATTTGAAGGAAGGGAATATAATGTGTACAATATCCGTAAAGTGCAACTCTATCCATTACTGGCGGGCAACCTCGAACTGGGCATTGTGGAAATTGAGAATAATGTGCAATTTGTTAAAGCCGAATATTTTGACCGGCAGCAGGATGCTTTTAATATGTTTAGGGACCTTGCAGATCTAAATATCCCACCCGAGGGAATGGAGATCCATAAAGTAAGCCTACAAAGTAAACCTTTAACGATTCTTGTAAAGCCATTGCCGGATGAGAACAAACCTGTAGGTTTTAAAGGAGCAGTAGGTAGGTTTAATGTTTATGCCAGGGTTGAAAATGATTATTTCAGCACCGATGATGCAGGTAAACTGGCAGTCATTATTTCTGGGGAAGGTAATCTGCAAATGATCAATGCGCCTGAAATTAGCTGGCCGGCAGGTATTGAAGGATTTGATCCGAAAGCTACAGATGACCTGTTTAAAGGTACTGTGCCGGTAAGCGGAAGAAAAATATTTGAATTTCCTTTTACGGTTTCAAAAGCAGGCGCCTATACCATACCTGCCATGAGTTTTAGCTTTTTTGATACCCGAGATGCAAAATATAAAACGGTTACAACTGCCCCGCTTGAAATTACCGTCACTAAAGGCACGGGTAAACCTCCCAAAATAAATGTTGATACTAAAATAAAACCATCGCAAAATTATCTCGCAAATTTTTTCAATAACCGTTTACGGGTGGTAAGTGTAATTGCGGTATTGATCATACTGGGATTGATATTCTGGCTGAAGAGGGATTCAAAAAAGGAAAAACAGGCAGCTGGCGAACGGTTGTCAGCCCAGGAGATAGTTGATGCTGAAAAGCCCGTTGAAGAGCTCTTACAGTCGCAGCAAAACCCGCTGGCATTGGCTGAGGGATGTTTGCAAAGAGGCGAAGTCAACTTGTTTTATACGCAATTGAACCTGGAACTCAAAAACTACCTCTCTAAAAAATTCGCTATTCCCGCAGAAGAGCTGAACAGGAAAAATATTGTGGAGCAGTTAGACGCAAAAGGGGTGAGCAATGAAACAGCTGTACAATTACAGAAATTATTAGACGATATAGAGTGGCAGTTATATACGCCGTTTGTAAATAATGAGCAGATGCAGGAGTTATATAATTATACAGCGGACATGATCCAGTTACTGGATACTTACCGGGCCTGACCTAGATCTTTTCCAGCAAATTTAAAAAATCCTTTTTCTTGGTTCTTGAAACGGGCAGGTGGGTGCCGTTATTTAGTACAACTTCGCCGCCCTCCCCACGGATATAACTTTGTACACAGGTCATATTTATAAAATAACTATGATGGATCCGGCAAAAATCAAGCTCTTGTAAAACTTCCTCAACTTCTTTTAAGGTTTTGGAAATGACCAATGGCTTGGCAGTGTTTTTGAAAAATATCCTACAATAGGCGCTGTCGCTTTCGCAATACAAAATTGTTTCTGAATCGACCATGATCAAACCTTCCATGGTAGGTACCGCAAAACGTTTATTCTGTTTCCTGGCATTCAGTAACTCCAATAAATTATCAACCCGTTGGGATGCTTTAAGTGTTTTATGTTCCTGCACCCTTTGAATGGACTGGATCAATTCATCCTTATCAACAGGTTTTAATAAATAATCAAGGGCACTGTGTTTTATTGCTTTAATGGCATACTCATTGTATGCGGTTGTGAACACGATCTCAAAATTTTGGTGGCTAATATTTTCGAGCAATTGAAACCCGTTCATGCCTGGCATTTCTATATCCAGGAACAAAACATCCGGCGTTTCTTTTTCCAGTACAGCCATGGCCTCATCACCACCGGCACAACTGGCCAATATTTTTACATTGCTGCAATGCTTATTCAGCAGAAGCTCCAATACTTCCCTGCAATGCTTTTCGTCATCCACTATTATTGCTGTCATGTGTTTTATATTTAAACGAAATTAATACGCTTGTACCGGAATTTCCCATTTTATCAGCCAGGTCAGTAATGGTAACTCCTGCATTCACATTGTAGATCTTATTCACCACTTCAATTCTTTCGGCTGTGATCTGCATGCCATGGGATTTTTGTTTGGTTGCCGTTTTGCTTTTCAGTCGTTTTGCTTCATCCCTGCCCACACCATTGTCTTCAATCTCAATATAAAATGTGCCGTTGTTTTTCCACAGCTTTATGTCGATCCGGCCGCCCGTTTCTTTGCGGTGCATCAAACCGTGCCAGATAGCATTTTCTACATAAGGCTGTATGATCAATGGAGGAACCATCATCGTTTCAGGATCCACATCCCTGGTAACTTCCAGGGAATAATCAAATGCATGGTCAAAACGAACCGCTTCCAGTTCTATATATAATTGCAAAGCCTTCAATTCATTTTCCAGCAGCACCCATTCACTTCTTGAATTATCGAGTATCAGGCGCATCAGCCTGGAAAATTTAGTAAGATAGTCCGACGCATTATCCGGGTCGTTCTTCAGAATAAAATTGTTGATGCTGTTCAGGCTGTTGAACATGAAATGCGGGTTCATCTGCGCCCTTAATGAACTCATTTCTACTTCGGCAATTTTTCTTTCATAATTGGTTCTGATCTTTTCTTTTTCCCTGATGCCGGCTACCCGGCGCCGGAACAGGTAATAGATCAACCCTGCAACCAATACAATTAGTAATAATTTAAACCACCATGTTTGCCAAAAGGCGGGTGAAATATTCAGGGTGACCTGGTTCATTGACTCTTTCCAGTTTATACCATCGCAGGATGCTCTTACCCTGAAAACATAATTCCCCGGTGACAATGAATTGTAATTGACCTGTCTTTGTTCAAAGCTGTTGATCCAGGTTTTATCAAGTCCTGTTAACCGGTATTGGTACTTTGTGTTTTTATTGTTGTAAATATCCGGACTGGTAAAATAAAAACTGGCTGAATTCTGATCATGTTTAAAATTAAGCGCAGAAGAATTCGTGAAATAATAATTACTGTCGGCAATTGTTGCCTGCGAGATGAGTACTTCAGAAGATGAGGAAGAATTGTTTAACCGGGCAGGATCAAAATAGATAATGCCTTTTTCTGTGCCCCAGTATAATTGTCCGCTTGCAGTTCCACAAGCGGCATTGATCATGAAGTTTTCACCGGTAAGCCCGGCTCTTTCGTCGTAATAGGAAAATTTTTGTGTTGTCGGCGGGAATTTCAGAATGCAATTGTGATTGCTTATCCAGATATTTCCTGCTGCATCTTTTACCAATGCCTGGCAATCATTATACTTCAAGCCATTTGCAGCTGTGTATGATCTTATTTTTCCAGGTTTATCAATTATGCTAAGCCCGGTTGTGGTTGCCACATACATATTACCCATATCATCTTCGGCCAATGCATTTACATCGCCGGGCAGCAGCCCTTCTTTGGTTGAATAATGTTTGAGCTCACTATTTGTTTTGTCATAACAATACACACCGGTCTTATTAAAACCCAGCCAAACCCTGCCGGCTTTATCTGTAAATATCCGCCACGGCCTTTTTTGATGCAATGTTTTTAAAACAGGATGATCAACAAATTCATCATACTTAAAAGTTGTAAAATTGAACTGTACCAGCCCGCTATAGCAAGCCACCCAAAGGTTGCCAGCGGGCCCTGCCTGTATATCATCAACGAAATTATTTGAGAATTTTGGCATGCTGCCATGTAGCGTATCCCTGCTGAAAATGGTAAACTTTCCCGTTGCCTGGTTCAGCGAGCCCATACCCCCTCCATTTGTACATACCCAAATTCTTTGTTTTTCGTCGATGTAAATATTTTTGATCTTTAATGGCCTTTCCCCAATATCCAGGATGGGATAATAATAGCGGTGGAAAGAACTGCTGTTATCCGATAGGTTATACATGATCATGCAATCATTACCACCCAGCCACAATCTTCCTTTATTATCCTCCCGGATGCAATTGAAACTGCCGTCATAAATTTCGTTACCAGCTTTAAATGCCGGTATATACCCGGCCGAATAACGGTTGACATTAAAATAATCAAGCCCCTGACTGTTGCCACAGATAAAAACATTGCCTGCAGCATCACAAAAAATATTGTCAATACCGTTTTCAGATAAAGAACGCATGTCTAAAGGATCATGGGTGTAACGGGTTATTTTTTCTGTTGAAGGGTCAAACACGATAAGGCCGCCCAACCCCGTGGCAACAATAATTTGACCGTTGGCCGCCTGCCTTACTCTAACAATATTGGTGTTGATGATCTTTCCATTCTCTGTTCTGGTGAGGGGATATTCTTTAATTATTTTTTTTTGACTGATGCTGATCCGCACTAATTTTCCTTTGAATACGGCTGCGATAATTTCATTGCTGTTTACCCGGCAGGCAGAAATGACATAAGGCAAGGCAAACTCAAAAACTTTTTTTTGGCGGCTAAAGTCGAAAATAAGAAGTCTGTCTGTTGCAACCTGGATATACTGCCCGGTCTCAAACTGAATATTATCCCGGCCACCCGGTTTAAATTTTTCTGTGCTGGCCCATGTTAGGGGAAGCCATTTATTATCTTTTTCATTTAAATAATAATGGCCCTTATTTGTATACATGATCACTCCCTGGCTTTTTGTTTCAATGATCACGGCGCAGCGATAATTTGTCTGTACAGAGTCGGCGAAAATAATTTTATGAAATTTTCTTTGTTCATCGATCATGGTTACACCCTCAGCACTGCCTGCCCATATCCTGTTCCTGCTATCACAAAAGATCCCGATAATATCATTGGAGCAAAGCCCTGGCTCATTTGACTGGTAATAAGTAGTAGCAACATAACCATCATACCTGTTGAGCCCGTTGACGGTACCCACCCACAAGAAACCATTTTTATCTGTTACAGCACAGCGCACTTTATTATCAGTTAATCCATTGGTTGTGGTAAGATGACTGAATGAAACAGGCTGTGATCTTGCAGGCAAGATCACCAGGGAGAACAGGGTTAGTATGACGAAATTTTTCTTCAAAAAATAAAATGATAATTAAGGTACGAATTAAAAATTTACCGCACCAAATGGATGCTTCTTTGATACCCGTATATTTCATGACATGCTATTGCTCTTTATTTCAAGCATGGCACTGTTGTTTGATGCACTGCCATCATCGTTAATAGCAGCACTTTGCGGCGAAGCTTTTAAAAAAACAACAACAGTACAAAAGGTGAGTAATATTTTTTTCATGGTTGATTATTGTTCGTAAGTGACCAACACCCTAAATGGCTTGGAAAGAATATTGAATGAATTAGCAGCGACTGTTGCTACGTTGATATGAGTTGGAGAAATGAAATAATTAAATTCATACCCCGGATTAAACTGGTAACTGTGATGAATAAAACTATTGGTAGAATATTCCACCAACACTTCTATTGACAGGATCTTTGAAGCCGCAAGTCCATGTGCAACATTTACCTGTGTGCCTTGTGTGCCTGATGTGGTACCTAAAAATACTTTCATCTGTATCCTGGGTGCCGTACTACCCAGCATGGTATAGCCATTCACTTCCAGTGTAGCCTGTGGAGACCCGGTTCCAATACCTACGCTTACAGCATTAGCGCCCGTGCCACCCAACGCCATGGTATTGCTTTGTGTTACAAGCGCATTGGCGCCAATGGCTATTGAATTGGTTAATGTAGCAAGTGTTTGAGCATTATAACCCAATGCAACATTTGCTGAACCGGTTGTATTGGTTGTTCCGCTGAGTGTACCTATAAACGTGTTATTGTTTCCATTGGAATTTTGTCCCGTATTCAAACCTACCATTGTATTATTATTTCCTGTGGAATTATTTCTTCCGCTGCTGGTGCCAATAAAAGTATTCCAGATACCGGTTGTGTTGGCGTTACCGCTGTAGCTGCCAATGCTTACCATATAATCTGTTGTATTATTAAATGCAGCCTGGTAACCGATCGCTGTGTTCTCACTTGTTGTTGAATTGGAATAGAGTGCTGCTGTACCAACTGCCGTATTGGAAGACCCTGTCGAATTACTATAAAGTGCGTTCCTCCCAAAGGCTGAATTTGAACTGCCGGTAGTATTGAAGAGCATGGTAGCGGCACCGGTTGCGGTATTATAAAAACCTGTTGTATTACCGATCAAAGTAAAATAGCCGCTCGCTGTATTATTATGACCGGTTGTATTACTCATCAGTGTTTTACTGCCCACGGCCGTATTTTGAATACCATGAAAACTTAATGTAGCACCGGTCCCGTTATTCATTAAAGCACTGTCGCCAACAGCAACAATATTATTACGGTTGTTCTGATTAGTAAGGGCTTCTGTTCCAATGGCAACATTGGAATATCCATCAGCATTATTTGTGAGGGTCCTGTAGCCCAGGGCAGTATTATTATTTCCATGGGTATTATTAAACATAGCCTGGTATCCTAAAACTGAATTGCCATTTCCATTAGTGCTATTGAATAAAGCATCATGGCCTGCAATGGTGTTATAGCTGCCTGTTAGATTTAATCTCATGGATTCAAAACCCATTACTGTATTATGATTACCAGCTGTATTTTGCGATAATGCTCCATACCCCGTTGCAGTATTCTGGGTTCCGGTAATATTGTTTAAAAGAGACGCAACACCTGTAGCGGTATTATAATTCCCGCTAAGATTGTTCGTAAGCGCACGGTAGCCGGTAGCAGTATTATACGACCCTGTTGTGTTATTCAACAATGTTTTACTGCCGAGTGCAGTATTTTGAACGGCTTCAAAGGATGCGGCGCCAACTCCATTATTCAACAATGCGCTGTCGCCAACAGCTACAATATTGTTCTTACTATTTTGGTAATACAATGCAGTGGCACCAATGGCAACATTTGAATAGCCGGTAGTATTCATTGCGAGTGCATAATATCCCTGTACTGTATTGGTATTTCCGGTGGTGTTATTAAACAATGAATAATATCCATGAGCCGTATTACCATAACCCTCAATATTCTCATAAAGTGATGAGCCCCCGCTGGCCGTATTCCAGGAGCCGTTGTTGTTTTTGCCAAGTGCATTGGTGCCGAGCGCTGTATTTTCGTTGCCGGTATTATTGGAAACGAGAGAATAACCACCCAAAGCAGTATTGTTGTTGCCTGTGGAATTAGCGACCAGTGTATTACCTCCAATAGCAGTATTGGTAGAGCCACTCGTGTTGTTCTGTAAAGCAGCATATCCATTGGCAGTGTTTCCCGAACCCGATGTATTTGTATTAAGAGATCTATAACCCATAGCAGTATTGTAAAACCCGGAATTGTTTTTTCCCGAACCATAACCAAAGAAGGTCATACCAAGTGTAGAAGAGTCAAGCAGTCCCGCAGGTTGATTATTTATTCTAAACCGAAGTGGGTTATTGTCGGTTGTTCCAACAAAATTTGATGAGGCTGTACCTGTATTACCGGATGTCTTCCATCCATTGTTTCCATTTAATGTCTCCACCCATACTGTACCATCATTGAACCAAAAGCTGCTGGTAGTGGTATCATATACCAGCAAACCTTTCACAGCAGGGATCGTTGACCTGGTGCTGGATGATGTTCTTGGGATTAAGATCCCCTTGGTACTGCTGTTTATTTCCAGCAGTGCATTGCTGTTGGGAGTAGTGGTACCAATGCCTACGTTTTGTGCAAACACATTACAAAAACTAAGGCTGATAAAAAATGAAAGAAGGATTTTTTTCATGACTTCCCGGTTTAGATGATCAAATTGCTTCATATCCGGCGATGGTAAAACCGGTAGTTATTGCTTTGCCATGTTGGGTAAGTAACTGACGATATTTAAGAAAAACCAATGGCGGGTTTTTGGAATTGAAGCGGGCAACTTTACCCGACCAAACATATCCCAGTCCTTTATCGCTTTTTAAGTTCATTTTTAACAGGCACAGTTGCTGCCGGATCAGCCGGGCGAAGGGGCACACCGCTGTTGCATGGCGCCAGGTAAGCTTTAAAATCAGTACCGCTTACAGCATTAAAGCCGGGAGTAAGATAAATATAAGAGCCTGCCTGAAAATTCACATTCGTTCCCCTGCCGCCGCTGATGACAGAAGTGGAGTTTAAAATAGCGCCTGCCTGGAAAAATTGCTGGCCCTGTAGTGCAGCATCTACCTGCAATACAGCAGTACAGGGTTCATAAATTTCAGATTGCCACAAGCCACGTCCAAAAGTTGAAATTTCAATATAATCAATACTATCTCTTACAACATGATGCATTTCCGTTACCGGCACACGGGGAAGGCCATTATAAAAAGGGGTCCAGTCTGTTGAACTCCCATCACGCACATACACACCTATGTCTGTACCGATATAAATCACATCTCCAAAGTAAACTGCACAATTAACGGGCAGGTTGGGCAATGAACCTGTTATATTATCCCAGTTAACGCCGGCATTGGTTGAATGAAATACTTTTTTATCGCTTGTAAAACCACCAATGGTAATGTATAGATCATTTGAGTTATTTGGATTAACAGCAATACCTGTAATTTTTTGACCTGAAAGAAAAAGGCCATAAGAAATATCCGTGGCAGTGAATGGATAGCTGGTAATATCCGTTACTTTATAAATACCTGAATGCAGTTCATCTGATGTTATGCCTGCACAGTAAATTTTTCCAGGAACAGTAGGGCAGGTGGCTATTGCCCAGTTAGCAGGAATGTAATATCCGGGAATGGAGAGGTAAACTGAATCCCAATCGTCACCACGATTCTGACTTATGTATAGTTTGGAGTAACCTGCAAACAGAACAT
>JBDSXS010000071.1:0-13368 GCA_039926045.1 Ferruginibacter sp. | reverse complement strand
GGGAACGTAGTTCGTGGTGGGGGCCTTTTTCTTCGCCGGTGGCTGTATTTCTCCAGCCACAAAGCCTGTTCTCCTCGTCAAATAAAAAATAACGGGATGTTTTTCGGTTGGTGATACCAAAAGAGATAAGTGCATTTTTGTTTTTATGAAATGCAAGCAAGTCATTAATATCCAGGTTGGTCAAAAAATCGGCATTCAGTGTGATAAAGGGTTCGCCATCCTGCAAAAGATCCCTGGCTTTTAATAATCCTCCGCCTGTTTCCAGCACTTCATGGCTTTCATCGCTGATGATTATGTTACTACCCCATCCTTTATTTTTTTTAACCGCCTCAATGATCTGGTCAGGGAAATGGTGAACATTAATAACAACATCGGTAATTCCGTATTGCTGCAGGTATTGTATATTATGTTGCAATAATGGTTTGCCATTAACCAATGCCAATGCTTTTGGATGCGTATCGGTCCAGGGTTTAAATCTTGTACCAAGGCCTGCTGCAAATATCATAGCTTTCATGTGTATATATTTATTGATTTTTGTCACATGGAATCGTCCCGCCGGGGCGGGACTCATTTCATATCAACCTTTGGTTTCGTGAATGTTCTGTTCCATGTGATGCAATTCTGTCTTTACACCAAACTTATTTCTCAAGTGCCTCACAATGGCATCTGCAGCATATACACTTCTATGCTGTCCGCCGGTACAGCCAAAATTGATCATCAAACTTTCAAAGCCTCTTTTAATATAATCTTCAACTGCAATGTCAATGATATTATACACATTATTCAAAAAGTCCGGCATTTTGGTTTGCTGTTCCAGGTAATCCTTAACCCCTTTATCCCTGCCCGTTTGCTGTTTGAATTCTTCTATCCTGCCAGGGTTTAAAATTCCACGGCAATCAAACACAAAACCACCTCCATTCTTTGTTTCATCTTTTGGATAACCGGATTTCAAATAAGAGAAGCTGTTCACCTTTACCACTAACGGGGTATCTGAAGTTGCCTGAACAGGTGTAAATTCCTGTATCACTTCTTCACTGGCACAGATCTCCAGCACCCTTTTAAATTCAGGCAGGGATATTCCCATACTCTGGTTATTAATAAACCATTGCAGATTTTGTAATGCCAGGGGTATACTGGTTAAAAAATGTGCTTTGCGTTCAAACAAACCACGAAAACCATAGGCACCAAGTACCTGTAGTAAACGTATCAGCACATAACCATGGTACTGACTGCGAAAAATGTCTTTATCGATCGACAGGCCCAAAACATTTTCAAATTCGATCATATAATCTTCCAGCAGGCGGTTCTTCCAGTCATCAGAAAGATTTGCCCTTGCCTGCCATAACAAAGAAGCTACATCATATTGGGGCGCTCCCTGCATGCCCCCCTGGTAATCTATAAAATGTACCCCCCCCAGCCCCCCCTGAAGGGGTGGAGTGACCATGATATTGCGGCTCTGAAAATCACGGAACATAAAAAAGCGGTACTCGGTATGTGAGAGATAATTACTCAACGCTTCAAAGTCATCGATCAGTTTTTGTTTATTGTATGGCCTGCGCAAAGCATCCAGGAAATAATATTTAAAATACAGGAGATCCGCTATGATGGCCTGTTTACCAAATGTTGTATTGGTCAGGCATTGCTCATAATCCAATCCCTCGTGTCCTTTAACCTGTAATTGTGCCAGTTCATGCAGGCTTTGTTTATATAATTCATACACTTCTTCAGTAAAACCATTTTCTTCCAGTTTATTCAGCAGCGATACATCGCCAAAGTCTTCCTGTATATAAATATTTTTTTCGTCGTTGACACAGAAAATTTCCGGTACAGATAAATTCTTTTTCTTAAAATGCTCAGAAAAATAAATGAAGGATTCATTTTCTTTCAGGTTGGCACCGTATGTGGCAATAAAACTTTTATCTGTAGTATGAATGCGAAAGTAATGCCGTTCACTACCGGCCTGGGGCAGTTTATCAATGGCTGTTATTTTCGATTTGGAGAAAGAAGTAAACAGTTCTTTGATCTTATCCACGGTTGAATTCATTGCAAGAATTTATTCGGGTAAAATTAGAATAATTATGTTAGAGAAGAGAAAGATACCTTATACACAAAAAAACTCCGGTAAAAATACCGGAGTCTTCAATTTTCAAGGGGACTTGTTTACCAATAGATCTCGTCTAACTCTATAACCCCGTACTGGTTATCCAGGTTATGGATCTTTACTTCCATTTCCATATTTTGCTTTTGGAAATTTTTAAATGTTATCACCCGGATATACATGGGTACCTGTGCTGCATATGAATAATTGTTGTACGAATCGATCTTTATCCTGTATTTGCCGGTTAGTGCATCTTTAATAGTATACTCATTTAAATTATAGTAATAATCACTTCCTGAATAACGTCCCTTATTTACTGTGTTTGGAGTAAGCGCATTGCACTTTGTATTATCAGGTTCAATAAACTGTACTTTTCTTGAAGAATAATCATAATTGCTTTCCACCGTGATCCTTAGGTCAACCGGGACCATTTTAATAAGGTTATGATTAATATAGGAAACATCGAAATCATTTTTATGCAAAGCAAGTATGGCATTCATTTCAGCCAGCGAATTTTCTTTTACGTTGCCGTAATAATTATTTTCATCATTAGCAGTAATTATTGAATAGTAGGTTTTAACAGCATGCGCAAAGTTCTTATTTTGAAAGTACGCCAATGCCAGGTCTCTTTTCACGATCAAATTACTTTCATACGCTGTTAAAATGCTTTTGTAAACAGCAATGGCTTTATCAAACCAAGTCCACTTTTCATACATATAGGCTGCAAGTTTTAAGCCCTCGCTGCTGCCATCACAAAGTTCAATGGCATTATACATTATTTCCTGTGCCTTATCCGGCATGTCTTTTTCAAAAAAGAAGTTTGCCATTTCAAAATAAAAGCCCACGTCCATTTGGTTTTCCTTTTCCTGTTGGAGGTACGTATCCCACAGTTCATTATTTTCTGTTTTTTGCATTTTCTTTATATAGTCTTCGTCTTCGGTGCTGCTCAGTTTATACTCCGTCCAGGAATTATAGTAGTATGGATATCCTTTTCTTGCTTTTTTCATTGTTACCACAATAGCGCCATTAGCACCATCAGGCCCGAACAATGCAGCCGCAGAGGGCCCCTGTAAAACAGTAATATCTTCAATGTCATCGGGATTAATATCTCCACTACCCTGCATGATCGTACCGTCAACAACATATAAAGCACCCACACCAGCACCTAAGCCATTTTCGCCGCGTAAGCGTATTGCTGTTTCTATTCCTAATTTTGCAGCAGATTGACTACGTACCTGTACACCAGCTATCTTACCGGCAATTGCATTATTAATATTTACCTGCCGGATGGTATTTAATTGTTCTGAATTCAGGTATTGAACATTAGAACCAACACTTCTTCCGGTACGCTTTATACCAAATGCGCTGGTTACCACCACTTCTTTTAATTCAGTCGTGCCGGATGAAAAGTTATTTTGCATTTCAGCAGCTGCAGGCAACGGTTGGTTCTTATCTCCTCCGGGCTTTTCCGTAACATCCATGTTTTTCTGATCTGTTACAGGCCTATCCAGGTATACCAGTGCTTCATCTTTGTTCCACCATTTTATCCGCCTGTTATAATCCTGTACTACTGCACCCAGTGCTTCCTGTTCGGTAAATTCCTTCAATGCATGTATTTTATATTCAGATCTATACACGTAATTTAACTCCGCACATTTTTGTTCCAGTTCTTTTGGTGGCGCAATTTTATACTTGATATAATCTTCTATCCGCTCCAATACCAGGTAGGATGTTTGCGGTGTAACCACTCTCTCCGTAAGGCCAAATACCACCATATTTTGCCAGCCGTAGTAATAGTTGTGAACATACATTAGGGAGTCGTATGTCTTAAGCATCTGCATTTTTTTAAAAGTCGATTCATTGCAGTTTCCGTTTGTGGGTAAAAAATAATTTTCTGACCGGGTTGTTGTTGTGTTGTTACCGTAAAACAATTCCAGGTTATCAGACTGGGCAATGCTGCCGCTCAACAGTAAGCTGCTGGACAGTTTTATCGGAAATGTTTCGTTGATACGGATATTTTCAGAGGCATATTTAGAGAGAAAATTTTCGGCTGAATCAATTCTTTTTATGGCATATTTAAGTTCTTTATCGGCCAAATTGATAATAGAACCTCCTGTATTTCCGATTAAGTTTGTAAGCTGGCTATAATTATATCTATAGGTTGATACAATTAAACTAACCTGTACTGCTCCCAGTTTTGGCTGTGCATTACCTAGTGAGTTTATCCCATCCGAAAAAAGCAGGACCGCATCAGCAAGTACATTACTGAAATTAAGATTGCCTAATTCAGTTGCCCCGGCATATTTATACCCAAGCAGGTAATTGCGAATGGAATTAAAATTATCCGTGATTCTGTTGAACACCATAATGCCCTGCATCTGGTGATTGAAAAGGAAGATGGTTGTTTTATTGATCTCATTTTCAGTAATATACTTTTCCAGGAAATCCAGTTCTTTAACCAGGTTCCTTGTCTTGCCGGATAAAGAAACATCCCAATAAACATTTATTGACCTGGGTTTAGCCGAATAATACCTGGCTACATCGGGAAAGAACCGCATTAAAAAATTTGTCTTGCCATTGGTATTATTGATACAAAACTGAGGCTTATTGGCAAACTGGCTTATAGAAAAAGAAACAGGCTGGTTTAAGATAATATCATTTTTTCGTTGCCATAATGTTGCCTCGTCATTATTCATGCTGAACAGGTTGTTATCTAATAGCCCTTTATTGGCATTGGGAATAGAAGCCGGTTCACTTACTTTAATATCCAGGTTGAAGTTGGCCGTTGTGGTGTTCATATTTAACGGAAGTGTATAAGAAAGTTTTAAATTTTCCACCTCCATCAGCTGTGTAATCGTTAATTTAATTTTACGGCTGCTTTTTGCTGCGATGGGATAAATGTTTATTCGGTAATGATTTTGCCAGTCCATTTGTAAAATAGCAGGATCAATTCTTTTGCCAACAACACTGCTGTATGCCTGTCTTGCTTTCCATCTTTCTTCAATACTCCCTTCACGATATTTGCCATTCAGTTCCAGTTGAAAATCGGTGATAACCTGTCCACGGTTGAGTTCAAAGCTGTGCAGGCCTTCCACTTCCTGGTTCTTTGGATTATAAAATTCCATTTCAATAACCGTAGTTGCAATAAAGGGATTCGCTTCGATGGATATGTTACAGGTTTTCAATTGTACGGCCTGGTCAAATAATCTTTGCTGTGCTTTTGTCTGTGCAAACAATGTGAATACAAAAAGGAGGGGTAGGAATAATTTCTGCATAACCAATTTTTTTACATGATGCAGAAAGGAAATATTTTACATAAAAAAACTTCTGCATCATGTTATTGATACAGAAGTTTACTATTGAAAATACAATGAAATGATGATCGTAAATCTTTACTCTCCCCCTACATCTTCCTGCTTTCCTTTACGCCAGGTTTGGTGTTTGGCTCCGTCCATCTTTACAATTTTAGGAGTGAACTTACCTACAACATCCACCAATGATTGCTGGCTCTGCATCACCATTTCAATATCCTTGTATGCAAATGGCGATTCGTCCAATCCTCCTCCCATCAATTTGATACCGTGTTTTTTTAATACCTCTTTAAATTGTGAATCGGTAACAGATTGCATGGCTTTGGTACGGCTCATTTTTCTTCCTGCTCCATGCGATGCAGAGTTAACGGACGAACCTTCTCCTTTACCTTTTACAATAAAGCCCGGCGCAGTCATACTTCCGGGAATAACACCCAACACATTTTTACCGGCAGGCGTAGCCCCTTTACGGTGAACGATCACATCTTTCCCTTCCCATTTTTCTTTCCAGGCAAAGTTGTGGTGATTCTCTACCATCTTCAGAGGTCTTTCCTTTAATTGCTTTGCAATTTTTGCATGAATAATGTGATGACAGGCACTTGCATAATCACCGGCTAAGTTCATTGCATTCCAGTATTCAATACCTGCTTCTTCATCAAGATCTAACCACGCAAGGTTCTTCGCCTCTTGTGGTAACCGTCTTTTGCTGATGGCAATTTTGGTATAATGATTTGCAATGTTAGCGCCCAACGCCCTTGAGCCGGAGTGGCTAAGCAAACCAACATATTTACCCGGCTCTACACCAAGCATTGCATCTTTTTCAGTTACTTCAATCACACCAAACTCTACAAAGTGATTACCGCTGCCGGATGAGCCCAATTGTTTCCATACTCTGCCGTGCAGGTTTTTCAGCAACGGAAGCTGATAGAATAATTCGTTTTCCATAACTTCATGATTGGCTGCCTGTATAAACTGCGCCCCGCTGCCAAACAAAGTAGCTTCATTAATTTCACGGGCAAAGTAATTTTCTTTCTCTGCCAGTTGTTTTGGATCGATATCGAAAATACTCAAACACATACGGCAACCAATATCCACTCCTACTCCATAAGGTATCACCGCATTGTCTGTTGCCAATACTCCACCAATAGGCAAACCATAACCCTGATGTGCATCAGGCATTAAAGCGCCAGCCACACTTATTGGTAATTTTGCCGCCTGGTACATCTGGTGCATAGCACCTTCTTCAATATGTTCCTGTCCGAATACGCTGAACTGGATACCGCTTTGGTTCAACGATATCTCTGCTCCCTCAGCGGGTTCTTTAAGCAATAGTTGTTTTGCAATGCTGCTAAGCACTTCATCTGCCAAATAATTTTCAGGCGCTGCCAGTACATCTTTTAATATCTGCAAGGCGTCTTTTTCTGTATGATGTTTTAAGTGTGTACACATGGTATGCATGGCCACACTCACTACCGGCCCTTCTTCGTAGCCAATAGCACGGATCTGTTTTCCGGTTAATTTTAATTTGCTCATTTTTTGTTTTTTTTTACCACAAAGGACACCAAGGTTTTAACAGAGTACACAAAGTACATTAGTGAGCTTTGTGTAATTCTTCTTTGCAAACTTTGTGGTTTAATTTTTTTTCGCTTCAATAAAAGTTCAATAAAGTTGCTCTGTACAAGAGTGCGACGCCAATAATGCTTAATAACAGCACTAAAGCTAAGTACAAAAACAAAACATTTGTGGTTAAAGCCGCCTGCATTTTTTTAAATTACCACGGGCTTAAGCCCGTGGTAATTTAATCTCCTCATTTCTGCGCTACAAAGATCTGCTTCAACTGCTCAACCAATGAACCGTTACCGGTTACACTGATCTCACCGATCTTGTCGGCGATCTTTTCCACGTATTCCATCTCTTTCAGTTTCCACAACATGGTATTGTCTTCCATCAGTTTGGCAGTGTTCAGCAAACTACGGGTACTGGCAGTTTCTTCCCTACGCATGATGCTGTTGGCCTGTGCATTTTTTTCGGCCACCAACACTTTGTTCATGATGTCTTTTACATCACCTGGCAAAATGATATCACGGATACCAAAACCGTTTACAGTCACACCCAGATCCTCAGCTGCAGTTTTTACAGCTTGCAGGATGAATGGTACAATGGTCTCTTTTTTTTCCAGCAATTCATCAAAACCCAAACCTCCAACATATTCCCGCAATGCCAGCTGGAAGGCCACATACAACTGACGTTCGTAGTCCTTGTTCTGCAACAGGGACTTTTCAATATCAGTTACTTTGTACTGGGCATATCCATTGATACGCAAAGCAGCTTTGTCTTTGGTCAGGATCTCCTGGCCATTGATCTCTACCTGTTGCATACGGGTATCGGCTTTGCCAACCACAATAGTAGTGTTGTTCTTCCACCAGTAGTAAACACCGGTTGGCAATGTTTGTGCATATTTACCATCAATGAACAAAACCGCTTTTTCGTAGTTCTCTACAGTGTAAGTGCGTACATAAGTCACAACCAGTTTATTCTGTAATACAGTACGGCTGATGTTTTCAGTGATGTCGATCTTACTGATATCAGCTTTTACGAACTGGTAGTTGTTAACTGCATTATTCCAGAAAGCGTAACGGCCGGCAGTCAATACCTGCTTCAACAAACCATCCCGGTACTGCAACACAATTTCATTGTCGCTTACATCAATTACATGCAGTGCGTTAGCCAGTTCAGCATCCTGCAACAGGATGTTCATATCTGTTGCAGTATTGAACTGTACAGTAACATCATAAATTACAACACGCTCGTTACTCCAGAACCAGTAGGTACCAGGCTGTAACATTTTTTTGTACTCGCCATTTTTAAAAACCAGGGCTGCCTGGTAGGCGTAGATCTTTACTTTTTTCATTTCATTCTATTTAAAAAATTTACAATTGTTTTAAAAAACCGGCGATGCTTTCCATTTCCTCTTCACGGAAAATGTATGTTGCTATTTTTTCAGCAGAAGTTAAGCAGGCTTTTTACTGAGCATATTGTCAGCAACTCAACCTGTTCAAGTACAACCGGCCCGATAACGCCATTACATTTTACTGGTGTTGATGAAATTGGTGAATGAATTGCCCCGGGTTTAAACCCCCGGCAATTTATTCACCGGGAAAGCAACACCTGCTTTTGATCTCAGCTTTTTTAAAGAAGTGCTGAGCTTCTTTCCTTCTACATTAACAATGTAGCGTTCTACCACTGAACTATCCGATTTTGAGCCGGAGCCGGATTCGAACCGGCGCTTCTGGGTTGTTACTCTAGCCAGCTGAGTTATCCCGCTTTTAACGGGAGAAGGATTCGAACCTTCGACACACAACGTGTTGGTTGGCGTAGCCTTTTACAACAACAGCATACAGATAGTTAATACGTCTGCACTGCCGTGCTTTAAAACACGGGCCTGGTTTGTTTATAACAGGACTATACCAATCTTGCCGTTAAGCAAGCTCTTGAGCTGCTGCAAAAGCAGCAGCAATATTTTAATTCATCATTACCGACTGTCGCCTGAAACCGAATACTTCGGTCCTCTCGATCACATGTTCTTTTTCATCCGGGTTAGCTATCTCGGCTATCGTCATCGGCTTTGTAATGTTGTTTTTGAACCCAAAGTGATCTGATAGGTTTTGCGCCTTTTCGATATTTAGTTTACCAAACTCATACTTGGCTATCAATCTACCTTTGCGCATTAACGCACTGTCAACAAACGTTAAGGAATTATTGAAAGTGCATATCAATTGAACATTTAAAAAATCAGCCAGTAACCCGTCCGAAATATTCAACAGGTTTGATACCGAAGAACCGCTGTTGAATTTCCTGTCCATGATGATGTTCTCTGCATCTTCAATGATCAATACCGTGTTGGGGTTATCGATCAGTAATTCCACAAACTCGGGGTTCATCAGGTCATTTGCCACTGTTGGCGATAAGAACAATACCCGTTTTTTTATCTTGCCTATCAGGTAGCGCAGGTACGTGGTTTTGCCGGTACCCGGTAAACCATGCAGCAACACAATCCCTTTATCCTTTTTCGTATTCAGCCGCTTCCTGATCACTTCATCCGCTTGTTTAAAATCATCCTCATAAAAAAGGGCCAGGTCTAGTTTTGTTCTTTTTATCTCCATCGCTTTCAGGTCCAGTCCTCTTCCGTTTCTTACGATCAGGTTTATTTCCAATGGTTGTCGTCTTTGCTTTTCTTTAAACTGGTTCACCAGGCCGGTCAACTCCTGTACAAAAACATCCTGTCTGCCATCATGTAGAATTTCGCAATAGTCATCGTCAAATTCAACCACGCAATTATTTTGCAGAATGATCACCGTTTTATCAAACTGGTATTTTTTTGCCTTACGCTTGTACCACCTGTATTGATGGACATGCTGAATAAGTGGCTGGTATTTTTCTTTGAAGACAGCAAAAGCCTTTTCGCCATCTACATTGTTTACAAAATTTAAACAAGGCAGGCTGTTAAACCAATACAGGTATAAGGTCTTTGTTTCCAGGAACCGGTCATCAAACACGTTATTGGCGTTGATGATCTTTTGGTTTGTCAGGCTGTCTGTTTTTTTAAAAATATTTTTCATCATTCATCGTTTTAAAAGTCTTCTCAAACCCCTCCGAAGGAAAGACTTAAGAGTCTTACATTTTGAATATTATTTATCTTACTTACTCTTTACAAGTCCCCTTGGGGAGATGTAGGAGGCTTTTTACTGCACTACTTTATTGGCACAGCTTGAGCTGGCAAAGGCATCTGGTTTGGCTTTAAAGGCAAACCCCATCCCCATGATATAACCCATTGCTTCTTTCAACGCACCGTTACTTTTAAAGTTTGGGTTTGTATTGATGTCTGCGTGCACTTCCATATCCACTCCAAACCGGCTGAAGATGTTGCACAACCCGTAAGCCACTTCAATACTTTTTGCTACTTCCTGCAACATCCTTTCTTTGATACTCATCCGTTGTGTTGATCTTTCGTTGTGGATGTACATGAAGCCTCCTTTTCCTTTTCGCACAAACACGATCACTGTTGCGAATTCAGTCAGCTTGCCTTTCACCTGGCTATCGGTACCAATACAAACTTTTAACTGGTTGCCGATGGCAGTTTCTTTTGCAAGTACCTGCATCACTTCATCTTTGATAGATCCCTGGATCCACCTTCCGCTTAATGTTCTCCATTTCCGTTGCTGTTCCATTTTTTCATGTTTAAATTTCTTGTTTAGCGTCATTTGATCCCTGGTTGAACTTCATTGGCGACGCTCCATTCAACATTTTTCTTTGTTCATCTTTACCTACATTTTATTGTGGATGAAGCAAGACTCGAACTTGCACTACCAGCTCTTCAGACAGGCACTCTACCGTTGAGTTATTCATCCATTTGTTTGCTACAGGTTTTTTGACTGATCTCTTATTTCCTCATTATCGAATTCACCTGTTTCAAACACATTGCGGAGAGTAAAGGATTCGAACCTTTGCATCGCGTTAACGATGTATGGCGTAGCAGGCCATTGCATTACCACTCTGCCAACTCTCCAAAATGTTTTGCGGATGAAGAAAGATTCGAACTTTCAACGCGGTGCCTAACAAACACCCGCTCTGCCGTTGAGCTATTCATCCATCATAAATTGTTTTCTCCTTCTTGTTTCTCATTCCTTATTTCTTATTTTCCAGTTGGCCCGGTGAGACTCGAACTCACAACACCCGGTGTAAAAGACCGGTACTCTAATCCAATTGAGTTACGAACCAGTTTGTTGCGGCTACAGGAGTCGAACCTATAACTATCACCTTGTAACGATGATCTTCTTCCGTTGAATTAAACCGCAGTTTTTTTCTGTTGCGGTTAACGGGCTCGAACCATTAACCTTTACCGTATCAGGGTAATGCTCTGCCATTGAGCTAAACCGCATTTTTAGTTGTTGACCCGAACAGATTCGAACTGTTAACCTTGAACGTATAAGGTTCCTGCTCTTACCATTGAGCTACAAGTCATTTTGTTTGTTGCGACCACAAGATTCGAACTTGTATCCTTCGGCTTATGAGACCGACATGTTACCATTACACCAAGTCACAATGTTGTTGGTTCAAGAAGATTCGAACTTCTATCGCAGTGTTCGTAGCACTGTATTCTTATCCATTGAACTATAAACCAATCTTTGTACGACTTTCAGATTTGAACTGAAAACATTCACCTTATGTTTGCCTCCCAGAAAGGGAGGAAGATGAGTATGTTGCCGTTACACCAAGCCGTATTCTTTTTGTTGGTTGACTCCGGGATTCGAACCCTGTTCTCTGCATTCACAGTGCAACACTTTACCTCATAAGCTAAAGCCAACATTTGTTCTCATTACGGGCTTGCGGTTCGTACGGGAATCGAACCCGTTGCAACAGATCGACAATCTGTGATGTTAGCCGTTACACCAACGAACCGTGACGACACATATGGGCTTCGAATACCATTCTTCCAGGAAATCCTGGCGTGCTACCATTACACTAATGAGCCGATCGCATAAGCGAGGTATAGAAGACAGGATTCGAACCTGCAGCCTCTTCCGCCAGCCGGCGGATGGAGTATCCGGCCAATCGGAATACTTCTATATTTTGATCAAAGAACTTGTAGAAAAGGCATCCCTGTTGCATCTCCCAGGGGTTGCCTGTTTTCCTCCTTTCTGCATATAATATCATTTTTTAAGCGCTCTTTTTTATTCTTTTTCAACATACTTCAATGGTCAATTTCATGTTAACCTCCTTTTTAAACCGGACCGCATAAAAAAAGCCCGGTCATTTTTTAATTTGACCGGGCTGCTCGTTAAGGTATACTCACCTTTATCGTTCAATCCACGGTCGTATTTTATCATCATTACTCATATTTTTAATTGCTTTAAACCCTGTACCCAGCGGGACATAACAATAGCGTATGGGTAATGATGATTGCTCATTCCAGGTACTAAATTGTGTATGTTGTAGCTGTTGCATTATTTTTTATTTTTTTACTTAGATGCGTGTTTTAATTTTATTGCATAAAAAAACCCCAACTTTTTGTCGGGGCCTGTATTTGAATCAGTTGGTTTTGGTAAACTTTATGATGCAGCATAACATGCCCCGGTATTGCCATAATCCGTCTTCGGATTAAAACAATTCCCCGCTTCAATATGTAGTTGTATGCGTAACATGTTCGTTGTTTAAATTTTGTTTTGCAATGCAAAGATGAATTTATTTTTTTGATACTGCCAAATAATTTTGAAGAAAATTTAAAAATATTTTTTACTGTGTATTTTTTACGAGGGTAAAAGTGCAGTAAATTCAATGGTTACAGAGCAAAAATATTTTTTTACATATTAAGTCTGACTTCTGTCTCCAACTTATAGACCTCGAATATCGGATCTGCCATATTTTGATAGTACTCAAAATAATTTTCTTCAGTGATAAAATAATTTATAGCTGATCTAGTTTTTTCTTTTTGAACAAAATTTTCTTCCATTTCTCTGGTTCAATTTATTGATGTCAAAACAACTTCCCCTGCTGCCCCGGCCTCCTGAACAATTTTGTATTCAAACTCCATTCTTCAGCATTCATATTATACAGTTTACCATATTTTTTATATTGCTGTGCCACCATATCGGCAATGCTTCCTTCACCCCGCATGCGTACGCCCCAGCGGGTATCGTTCACTTTGCCATCGTGGCTTTGCTCTATCAAATGCCAAACTTTATCAGCACGGTCAGGAAAGTTTTTATACAGCCAGTCATGAAACAAAAACTTTATAGCGCCATTTAATCTGATAAAAGTGTAAGCGGTAAAAGTGGCACCGTTATCAGCAGCCGCTTTCATGATGCGCTGCATTTCATGTTCATTTAACCCCGGTATCATGGGGCCCATCATAATGCCCATGCGTACACCGGCACTGCTTAACTCGTTGATCACTTTTAA
>JBDSXS010000070.1:0-7504 GCA_039926045.1 Ferruginibacter sp. | reverse complement strand
GTGGAGAGTATCGGGGTCGAACCGACGACCTCTTGCATGCCATGCAAGCGCTCTAGCCAACTGAGCTAACCCCCCAGTATTTTCGATTGGAGTGCAAATATACTGGCAACAACCCTTGCTTCAAAATCAATTTTAATTCTGCTTATTTGCAGGAGATGGTGGATTATTATTACCGTTTGGGTTTAGTTTATTATTTGTACCTGATTCAATGGATTTTAATGCATCCAGGTTTTGACGTGCCAAAACAAAATTACTGTCAAGCATCAATGCTTTTTCAAAATACATTTTTGCTTCAGCTTTTTTGTCAAGATCATAAAGGGTTAAGGCCTGTATATTATAGATGCCTGCCTGTAGATAGGTTCTTCCAACCTGTTCACCAACATTATAGGTCATGGTGTACTCCGGCTTAAACTGCAGTTTTGTAGTACTGTTGGCTGTTACCAGGCATTCTGCCAATCTTTTAATACTGTATTGCAATTCCATTAAAGTATATGCATGGTAAGGGCTTTGTGTTTTGGCATATAGTTTTTCAAAGATCACAATTGCTTCTTTTGGCTGTTGCAGTTTATCAAGGCATATTCCTTTCATTTCCATTAACACCAGGTCATCCGGCTTTACTTTCAGTCTTTTATCAGCCCAATAGTAACATTGTACATAAGAATTCTGCTGCATATAGAGCATAGCCAGGGTATCTTCATAAACTGAATTTGCGCCCTGTTCATTTACATAATAACTCAACGCAGTAATACCGGTGGCCACATCTCCACTCATGACAGCCTGTTTAAACACTTTTATGTGTGGATTGGTTGCTGCACCTGCTGGTTTACCGCCTTGTGCATTAGCATTATTGCAAAAAAGAGCAACGAGGGATACAAAGATTAATTTTTTCATTTTTTTATTTTAGAGCACTCAAATTAATAAAAAAAACCGGAATTGAATTCCGGTTTCAAGAATAATAAAAGATAATTTTTAATCGCCCCAGATCTCTTCTTTGCCGTCGAGCCAGGCTTTAACCAACCCCGTTGTAACTGATTTTGGCCTTTCCAGGGGAAATCCAAGGGCCCTGTCCCAGCAAAGGCTTGCCAATACACCTAAAGACCTTGAAACACCAAACAATACGGTGTAAAACTCATATTCTACCATACCGTAATGTACCAACAAGGCGCCACTATGAGCATCCACATTTGGCCAGGGATTCTTGATCTTGGCAATAGAACCTAAAACCGGGGGCACTGCCTCGTAAATATTCCAAACTGTTTGCACCAACGGATCATCAGGCATATGTTTTTTCCCAAATTCCATTTGGGCTGTAAAGCGGGGATCAGTTTCCCGCAATACGGCATGTCCATAACCCGGTACTACCTTACCCTGGCTTAAAGTTTTTTTAACGTATTCCTCAATTTGTTCTTTGGTAGGCGTATCAGTTCCGATACTTTCCCTCATTTCATATATCCACTTGATCACTTCCTGGTTGGCCAGTCCGTGTAACGGGCCTGCAAGTCCGTTCATGCCTGCTGCAAAACTTAAATAGGGATCGGCTAAGGCAGAACCCACAAGATGTGTGGTGTGTGCAGAAACATTGCCTCCTTCATGATCGGCATGTATCGTCATATACAAACGCATCAATTCATGAAATCCTTCTTCTTCATAGCCCAGCATATGTGCAAAGTTGCCTGACCAATCTAACAACCCATTAGGTTGAATATGTTCTCCATTTTTGTATTTGCGGCGATAGATATATGCTGCAATGCGGGGGAGCCTTGCGATCAGGTCCATGGAATCGTCAAAAACCGCTTCCCAATAATCGGCTTTGCTCATACCTTTCGCATAACGCTTTGAAAAATGACTTTCGGTCTGCAAACTCATAATAGCAACCACGAACTGGGTCATGGGATGTGCACTTACCGGCAACGCTTCAATGGTTGCAAAAACATAATTGGGTACGTGACTGCGGCGCTGCCAGGTACTGCTCAGGTGTTGCACTTCTTCATCAGTAGGTAAAGAACCTACCAGCATCAAATAAAACAAACCTTCGGGCAAAGGCTCGGTGCCCCCTGGCGCCTTAGGCAATTTTTCTCTTAACTCCGGTATTGAATAACCACGAAAACGTATTCCATCCTGCGCATCAAGTAATGATGTTTCAGACACCAATGCAGTAATGCCACGCATACCCTGGTATACCTGGCTTAATGTAACTTCTCCAATTACTTTATCGCCATGTTCTTTCAGCAAACCTTTGATCTCTGCGGCTGTCACATCCGCTTTCTCTTTAAACCTGTCTTTAATAATACCCATAAAACTATTTAATATGAATTATTGAAATCTCTTGATGTACTTGTTATTTTTCTTACCCGCAGAACAGTTTTCAGTCCGCTTTAACCTGTACTTTGTTACTCTTTAAGGATGTTTAAAATTACGATGGATAAGCGGCTAAAACAAAAGTTTTAAAAGAAATTTATATTGTTGTAAACGTTACTTAGGCGCTTTTTTATAGAGGTAAAAAGCCAGTACCCCAAACAGGATATTGGGTGTCCAGGATGCAATGAAAGGCGTAAAATTTCCCTTAGTAGCAAATACTATGGAAAACCGGCTGAAAAGGATATAGAGTACACTTATAACCACTCCTATCGCCAGGTGTACACCACTGCCACCTCTTATTCTTCGGGATGCCAGCACAGCGCCGATGATCGTAAGTATCAACACAGATACCGGAATAGCATCCCTGTTATACCGTTCAACCAATAATGTATTCAGCATTTCAGATCCTCTTGATCTTTCCTGTTTTATAAATTCATCAAGCTCGGGTGTAGGCAGTTGGTCTTTCAGGTAATCATCTCTCCGCAGGTCCCTGGGTTTAAAATTATATGGTATCAATAATTCAGTCGACTTATTGATCCGTTCCGATATACTGTCGAGCCTTCTTTCCACTACATTAAATAACTTCCACTTAAGGGTAACACTATCCCAGGTAAATTGATCCGATCTTAAATTGTAAACCAGTTTATTTTTTTGGAACTGTTGTACAAAAAAACCGCTGCCTGCTTTCTTAATGGTGTCATACTCCCTGATACCAACATAGGTGTTGGAATCCATTTTAAAATAAAGCTTTTGTTTAAAATAGGAGTTATTGCTTTCAATAGCTGTAGGGCCATCTATATATTTTATTTCGAAATTAGCCCATTTGAGATTTGCTTTTGGCACAATATATTGGTAACCCATCCATAAAACTGCAGATAAAAAAAGACCGCCCACAACATAGGGCAATAAAAAACGGCGAAAGCTCACACCACTGCTAAGGATAGCAATGATCTCAGACCTGCCCGCCATTTTACTGGTAAAGAATATTACCGAGATAAAAACAAATAACGGAAAAAGCATGGCATCTATACGGGGTATAAAGCCAAAATAATAGTCAGTAACGATGCGTGAAAAGGGCAGTTTTGATCTTACAAAGTTCTCTGTTTTCTCACTAACGTCAACAACAACAACAATAGCCGTAAATAATATCAAACAAAAGAAAAATGTAGTCAGATATTTTACCAGTATGTAGCGGTCAATTTTTTTCATACCTTAAGTAGAGACAAAAGTAACTGAAATGAAGCTGGCAAAGAAATACAGAAGCGAAGAATTTGTGAAGATTGATTTGAGAAGGTTAGAAAGTTTAGGAGGTTTAGAAAGTTTAGGTGATTTTAGCACACACATTTCTTTTATAAGCCACACACTAAACTTTCTAAACCTTCTAAACGTCCTAAACTAAGCTGCTTATCGCTTTCGCTGCTATCCAACCCGTGGTCCAGGCATTTTGAAAATTAAAGCCACCTGTAATTCCATCCACATCAATGATCTCTCCTGCAAAGAACAGGCATGGGTGTTTTTTGCTCTGCATGCTGTTGAAATCAATATCCTGTAGCTGGATCCCTCCTGCAGTAACAAATTCTTCTTTAAATGTTGTTTTACCTTTTACAGGGTATTCTTTTGCACATACATTTTTGATCAGCCTGTTTTGTTCTTTGGCAGGAAGATCGGCCCAACGCAGATCCACATGTATCCCCGATTCGATCAAAAGATATTCCCATAAACGGTTTGGCAAAGCAAAGGGATTTCGGTTATTTATTTTTTGAGCAGCCAGTTCAAAACGGAGCTGCTGAATTTTTTCACGAAGACTGTTTTCATTAAACGCCGGTATCCAGTTTACCAATATTGAAAAATCGTATTTTTTGGCAGCCAGTTCCCTCGCTCCCCATGCCGAAAGCTTTAATATCGCCGGCCCGCTCATCCCCCAATGTGTAATTAATAATGGGCCTTCTTCGGTTAATTTAGATCCAACAATTTTTACGCTTACGTTCTCAACACTGATCCCCATTAAAGCTGTAACGGGGTTGCCGGGCATATTAAATGTAAACAGCGAGGGAACAGGTTCTTCAATAGGGTGTTCAGATCTTTTTAACCATGCGTATTGTATTGTTTTTGGATAAGCGCCGCTGGCAATGCATATATAATCGGATTGTAAAATGCTATTGTCTGCAAATTGGAGTTCAAATTGTGTATCGCTTACTATCAACTGCTTCACGTCTTTGTTCATCCTGATCTCAACCCCATATTTGTTGGCTTCTTTTAACAGGCAATCAATAATTGTTTGCGAGCTGTTGGTTACCGGGAACATCCTGCCATCTGCTTCAGTTTTTAAAGCCACCCCGCGCTCTTTGAACCAGTTAATGGTATCGTTTGTAAAAAAATGATGAAATGCTTTTTTAAGGAAAGAAGAACCGCGTGGATATTTTTTGATCATTTCGGCAATGCTGAAACAGGCATGCGTTACATTACACCTGCCGCCACCACTTACTTTTACTTTGCTTAAAAGCTTATTGGATCTTTCAAGAATGATCACTTCCAATGCAGGATTTAGCCTTGCCGCATTAACTGCACAAAAAAAACCGGCAGCACCTCCTCCAATTACGATCAAGCGTTTTTTAAGCATGGAAACTGCAAGTTATGTTGATAAATGAATGATGAGCAGATAATGGATACTGGATACTTGATACTGGATAAGTGTTCAATTATTAAAAAGCCTTTCGCTATTTCAGGGTGCATCCAGTATCTAGTATCCAGCATCCAGTATCAGCTTGCTTAATAATCCGACCAAAGATCTGCATTGGCTTTTTCAGCAGATTCTATTCCTGTAAATGAAGATAAAATATCAGCCTTGCCTTTTTGTATACAGATATCGTGTTCGTAGTGCGCAGAAGGCTTTCCATCAGCAGTACGTATTGTCCAGCCATCCTTATCATGAAAAACCTCTTTAGTGCCCAGGTTGATCATTGGTTCAATGGCGATCGTAAGTCCTTCTTTTAATTTGGCACCGGTGCCTCTTTTTCCAAAGTTGGGTACCTGCGGTTCTTCATGGAGGCTGCGGCCAAGGCCATGCCCAACCAGGTCTCTAACCACACCATAACCATGCTTTTTTTCGGTATACTCCTGTATAGCGTGGGCAATATCGCCAACACGGTTACCTATCGTGGCTCTTTCAATTCCTTTATACAATGATTCTTTTGTAACACGCATCAATTGTTGTATATCTTCAGTTATTTCACCAATACCAAAAGTGTATGCACTGTCGCCATGAAATCCATTTTTAAAAACACCCACATCAACAGAAATAACATCACCGCTCTTTAATTCATTTGTTGTAGGAAAGCCATGAACCACGGCGTCATTAACAGAGATGCAACAGGCAAAGGGGAAACCATGATAACCTTTAAAGGATGCTGTTGCTTTATTATCCCTGATGAATTCTTCAGCGATCTTATCCAGCTGCAAAGTAGTTATACCTGGTTTAATTACAGCAGCAACAACAGCAAGTGTTTCACTAACCAGTAAACTGCTTTCTCTCATCAGTTCAATTTCAGCCTTGCTTTTGTAATGGATCATACCCCTATCCCCTAAAGGGGGATTTTGTGTTTTGTTATTAATAGTTTTTAAAATAAACCCTGACATTTGTATGCCAGGGTCTTAATTATTTTTACGCTTTCAAGTCTCCCCCTTCGGGGGTTCTCTGAAAGAGAACGAGCGAAGCTCTTAGAGGGGGCCTATATGCCTGCAGAAACTCCCTGCTGCGGTTGTCTTCCCTGTATCCTTCCGCTACTCATCAACCCGTCGTACTGGCGCATTAATAACTGGGTTTCTATTTGTTGTAATGTATCTAATATTACAGCTACGTTAATTAACAGCGATGTACCTCCAAAGAATGTAGAAAAGCCCTGCTGCATACCGAATGTTAATTGAATAATACCCGGAAGGATACCTATCAATGCCAGTAATACTGCACCCGGTAAAGTAATTCTATCCATGATGGTACCAATATAATCGGCTGTTGGCTGCCCCGGCTTAACACCAGGTATAAAACCATTATTGCGTTTTAATTCATCGGCCATCTGCTTTGGATTAAATATCAAAGCGGTGTATAAGAATGTAAAAGCAATAACTGCAATTGAATAAATGACCATGTACCCAACTTTGGTATGATCAGTAAAATATTTTGCCCAGGTAGCTGTACCCCCTGATGAAAATAAGGTAGGTAAGAAAAGTATTGCCTGTGCAAAGATGATCGGCATTACACCGGATGCATTCACTTTTAATGGCAGGAAATTTCTTGCTCCACCAAACTGGCGGTTGCCTACAATTTGTTTTGCATAATTAACCGGAACTTTCCTGGTACCCTGTACCAAAAGTATCACACCTAATATCACTGCAATAAGAAGAACCAATTCGATCAATATGATCAGGATACCGCCGGCGCCGCCTGTAATTCTTGCTGACCATTCCTGTGCAAATGATTGTGGTAAACGTGCAAGGATACCCACCATGATGATGATAGAAGTACCATTACCCAAACCTTTGTCGGTTATTTTTTCGCCAAGCCACATTACAAACAAAGTACCTACCGTAAGTATAACAACTGTTGATACCCAGAAATAACTGCTGAATGCAGGAATGATGGCTTCGCCCAGGCTTTTTAAATAACCGATATAGGCTGCTGCCTGGAATGCAGTTACAATAACTGTCAGGTAACGTGTCCACTGGTTGATCTTTTTTCTTCCGCTTTCACCTTCTTTCTGGATCTTAGCCATTTGAGGAACCAGGATGGTCATCAACTGCATAAAGATAGAAGCCGAGATATACGGCATGATACCCAAAGCGAAAATAGAAGCTTTGGAAAAAGCACCTCCCACAAAGGTATCCAGTAAACCCAGCATACCGGATTTAGTACTATCGGTAAGGGCAGCTAATTTATTCGGATCGATACCTGGTAATACAATAAAAGAACCTATACGGTAGATAAAGATCAATATCAAAGTGAACACGATCTTATTGCGTAGCTCCTCTATGCTCCAGATATTCCTAAGTGTTGTAATGAACTTCTTCACAGAATTTAAACGATTTAAGTGATTTGCGCTAAATTAAAAATGACCCCGCCAAGCGTGGGTCGGCAAATATCGTGAAATTA
>JBDSXS010000069.1:0-19438 GCA_039926045.1 Ferruginibacter sp. | reverse complement strand
AAACCCTATTTAATAACAACCAAAAATTTCTATTTATGGCTGTAAAAATGAGACTGCAAAGGCATGGCTCAAAGAAGCGACCCTTTTACTTCATCGTTGTAGCAGATGGCAGAGCGCCACGTGACGGCAAATTCATCCAAAAATTAGGTACTTACAATCCTTTAACGGTTCCTGCAACTATCCAGGTTGACCGTCAGAAAGCATTGGACTGGTTACAAAAAGGTGCTCAACCCACCGATACTGTACGCCGTATCCTTTCTTTCAAAGGAGTATTGTACCTGAAACATTTACTTCGTGGAGTAAGCTTAGGCTTATTTGATGAAGCAGGTGCAATGGAAAAATTCACCGCCTGGACGTCTGAACATGATTCAAATGTTACAAGACGCCAGGGAGCACACAAAAAGGCCCGTAGCGACAGACGCGACCAACCAATTGTAAAAAAGGTGGAAGCTAAAGTTGAAACACCTGTTGCCAATCCTGTAGAAGCTGAAGCTGAAACACCGGCATCTGAAGAAACCAAAACAGAAGAATAAATACCTCTGTTCCGTTAATTCTTTAAAGTCCTGATTTTTTATCGGGACTTTTTTATGAAAACGATACTGGATACTGTACTGGATTCTGGATATGAAGTATCGGGGTGTAGGCATCTAACATCCAGTATCTAGTATCCAGTATCTAGTATCTAGTATCCAGCATCCATAATCCGTATCTTGCATACAATGAATGAATATTTTAAAATAGGTAAACTGGCTGCCAGTACAGGGCTTAAAGGCGAACTGGTGTTGCAGCATAACCTGGGAAAAAAAACAAGTCTCAAAGGTTTGGAAGCTATTTTCCTGGAAGATAAAAAAGACAGCTTCATTCCTTATTTTTTACAATCGGCCAAAATAAGGAACCACAACGAAACAGTGATAAAATTAGAAGGGATAGATATTGTGGAAACAGCCCGTAAACTCACACCCAGGGAAGTATGGCTGGCAGAAGCTGACTTTAAAAAATTTGCTGCCAAATCATCACCCATTGCCTTGCTTGGCTTTAATATCATCAGTGATGATGAGGACCTGGGCGAGATACTGGAAGTGATCGAACAGCCACACCAGGTTCTTTGTGCAATTCTTTTGAATGGTAAAGAAGCACTCATTCCCATTCATGAAGACAGCCTTGAAAAAGTAGATGCAAAGAACAGGAAAGTGTATGTGAATTTGCCGGATGGATTACTGGAGATTTATAAATAGGTGTCTGGCCACTAATAAGAGCGTTTAAAATTATAGAGTATTAATTTTTTAAGACTATAAAAATCAAAAAGCCATAGTAGTGGCCTGACACCTAAATGAACGTTCCTCAACGCATCATAGCACATTTAGACCTGGATACATTTTTTGTATCGGTAGAATTGCTCAATCACCCTGAGTTTATTGGTAAACCTTCATTTGTTGGTGGACGTGACCGCGGCGTTGTTACATCGGCCAGTTACGAGGCAAGAGCTTTTGGAGTATGCAGCGGGATGCCCAGTCGTAAAGCATTGCAACTTTGTCCGCATGCTATTGTATTAGGCTGGAGCAGGGGCGAATACAGCAGGTACAGCCGTTGGGTAACTGAGATCATTGCAGCTAAAGCACCCCTTTTTGAAAAAGCATCGGTAGATGAATTTTACATTGACCTTACCGGTATGCAGAAATTCTTCGATCCACTACAATGGACCGTTGACCTGCGTCAACAGATCATTGATGAGACCAAACTGCCCATTTCATTTGGTATGGCCAGCAATAAAATGATGGCAAAGATTGCTACCGATGAAGCCAAGCCCAATGGTTATTTACAGGTACCCTTTGGAAAAGAAAAAGAATTCTTAGCGCCCATGCCGGTCAGTAAAATTCCAGGTGTTGGTGACCATACTTATGAAGTACTGAAAGCCATGGGAATTAAAACCATAAAAGATATCAGCGAAAAAACGAAGGAAGAACTGGAAGAACGACTGGGGAAATGGGGTATTGATCTCTGGTATAAAAGCCAGGGCATTCATCATGGTGAAGTATCTTCCTATCATGAAGCCAAATCAATTTCTTCTGAACATACATTTGATGAGAACAAACTGGATGTGGATTTTTTGAAAAGCGAATTGGTAAGGCTCACAGAAAAGATCGCTTACGAGTTAAGACAGGATGGTAAAGTGGCAGGATGTGTTGCAGTAAAAATAAGATACCACGATTTTGAAACAACATCGCGGCAAACAACAATTCCATACTCCTGTGCCGATGACGAGTTCATCCCGGTGGTCAAAGAGTTGTTTGATAAATTATACCGCAGGGGAGAGCCAGTGCGTTTACTTGGGGTAAGGTTGAGTGAACTTAC
Organism: Ferruginibacter sp.; assembly: GCA_039926045.1. GTDB lineage: Bacteria > Bacteroidota > Bacteroidia > Chitinophagales > Chitinophagaceae > Ferruginibacter. Next base: position 17,086 of record JBDSXS010000069.1, on the reverse strand, counting down.
CAATGATGCCATTCAAACCAATTTATTTGATGATGTAGAACGGAAGACCGACCTGTACAAAGCAATCGATAATGTAAAAGACAGGTTTGGAAAAAATTCTCTGAAAAGGGCTTCGTCTTCTAAAAAATAGAATGTATTTTTATCCTTCACAAAATTTCATTGCTATGAGCTTACGATTAGGGGATACTGCTCCCAACTTTAAAGCCAAAACATCTTTAGGTGAAATTGATTTTTATGAATACTTAGGGGATTCATGGGGAATTTTATTTTCCCACCCTGCTGATTATACACCTGTGTGTACCACGGAACTTGGACGTACCGCAGCCTTAAAAGATGAATTTGCAAAACGCAATGTAAAAGTACTGGCACTAAGTGTTGATCCTGTAGATAAACACCTTGGCTGGATCAATGATATTAATGAAACACAAAACTGCACTGTTGATTTTCCTATTGTTGCAGACGATGACAGGAAGGTTTCTGAAGCATACGATTTTATCCATCCCAATGCTTCGGCAACTGCAACCGTTCGGTCACTTGTTGTTATTGGACCTGATAAGTTAGTGAAACTGATCATCACCTATCCTGCATCTACCGGAAGAAATTTTGTTGAAGTGTTAAGGGTAGTAGACTCTTTGCAACTTACGGCCAACTACAGTGTGGCTACTCCTGTTAACTGGGTTGCCGGCGAAAAAGTAATTGTGGTACCTGCAATAAGTACAGAAGATGCCATTAAAAAATTCCCGAAAGGCGTTGAAATTATAAAACCATATTTGCGTTATACCCCCCAGCCAAATATTGATTGATATAGGTATCTGGCCACTACATATAGTTTGGCAGCTTAAGAGATTTACTTATTACATGCAGTTAACAAGATGAAGAGTCTGTGTAGTGGCCTGACACCTAATTCTTCTTCAACTGTTGCATTAGTGCTCTTATATCTTTTGGCAGAGGGGCTTCCAGGTCAATGATCTGTCCATCAGCATCTGTAAATTTCAGGCGGTAAGAGTGTAAAGCCAGCCTGTTCAGCATGGGCCTTTCTTCTTCATCATGCTTACTCAGCTTGTATTTTTTCTTAATAGACGAAAGCATAACAGGTTTTCCATCGCCATACAATTCATCGCAGGCCAGCGGATGACCAATATTTTTGCAATGCACCCGTATCTGGTGTGTACGCCCGGTATGCAGCTGAAACTGAACCAGTGAAAAAGTTTTATTTTCTTCTATCACTTTATAATCTGTTACCGAAGGTTTTCCCCGTTGGTGTACGATATAAAATCCTTTTTGCACCCCGTGTTCAGCAATGGGTGCATCAATGGTTCCTTCTTTTGTTGCAGGTATCCCATGCATAAGGCCCATATAATATTTTTCAATTTTTCTTTCTTCAAAAAGCTGGGAGAAATATTTGTGTGCCGATTCTGTTTTTGCAAAGATGATAATGCCGCTGGTATCTTTATCCAAACGGTGTACGGTAAATATGCTGCCGTACTTTTCCAGCAAAATATCTTTAAGCGATGTTTGGGTCTGTTCCCTGTCGGGGATAGATAATAAACCTGCCGGTTTATTCACGGCAACAAATGAATCATTTTCGAAAATAATTTCGCCCCCTAACCCCCTGAAGGGGGAACCGGCTCTTTTAATATTATTGGTCTCTGACAAAATATAAACTGTTTATTTCTTTTTGGAAGTATTCATGTATTTCAGCAGGCGGATCTCTTTTTCGCTTAAATAGCGCCACTTGCTGCGTTCTACATTTTTCTTGGTAAGATTGGCATACATCACCCTGTCCAGGCCCTTTACATCATAATCCAGGTGTTCAAAAATACGGCGAACTATACGGTTACGCCCGCTGTGCAACTCTATACCTATAATGGATTTGTCTTTACTGTCGGCATAAGCCAGGCTGTCGATCTGTATCTCACCATCCTCCAGTTTCAGGCCCTTAACTATTTTATCAAAGTCGCCTTTAGTAAGCGGCTTATCCAGTTTTACTTCGTAGATCTTTTTTATTTCGTAGCTGGGGTGAGAAAGTTTTTGGGTAAGGTCACCATCATTGGTGAGTAACAAAACACCCGAAGTGTTTCTGTCTAACCTGCCGATTGGGTAAACCCTTTCAGTTGTTGCCTGTTTAATTAACTGCAATACCGTTTTTCTTCCCTGTGGATCATCGGTTGTTGTGATATAATCTTTAGGTTTATTCAGCAGGATGTACACCAGGTTTTTGGTGACAAATAATTTTTTGCCATTATATACTACCTCGTCTTTTTCCTGGACTTTATAACCGGGCTCTTTTATAACCTCGCCATTTACTTTTACCTTACCTGCATTTACATATTCAACAGCATCCCTGCGTGAACATACACCACAGTGCGCCATAAATTTATTCAACGGCATGATGCCTGTTGGTGCGTTGTCATTTGCCGCCTGTGCTTTCGCTGATTTTTGGTGAGGGGTTTTTGCTGCACCTCTTGGTTTATCAACTGCTGCTGTTGGCGCTGGTTTGTTTTTGGCATTATCAGCAGCTTTGGTTGCCATCCCGCCCTTCTTTGCCTGCCGGGCAAGGTATTCTTCTTTCTTTTTCTCGTCAAAAAAAGCATTCCTTTCTTTACGGTACTTTTTCTTTTCCTGGCGGAATTCCTCTTTTACAACGCTGTTTTTCTTTTTGGGAACAAATTTCTGAAATGGAGACTGGCTCATTTTTGTAGTGATTTTGCTGTTATTACAACAGTAGTGAGAGACAAAGATATGCCTTTTTGGGTGCTTTTTTGGGTGAGTCACCCTCTTGGGGTGACTCACCCAAAAAAAGAGTACCAGTAAAAAAGCCGCTCCTTTAGGGAACGGCTCTAACTGGTAGGGTAGGTTTAATTATTTTTTAGTTCTCGATCTGCCACTATGATTTTTCCTCATTTCTTCTTGTTTCTTTAATTGCTCAGCTGTAAGTATTTTACTGTGCTGCTCTTTTGCGTCAGCTTTTAAAGTCATCATCTGCTCTTTTTTCTGTTCCCTGCTAAGAGACTCATTGTTTCTTATGCTTTCTGCCTTTGCATGCATGCTGGAATGCTGGGCCTTTAATTTTGCAACCTGGTCATCCGATAGGTTGAGCTCAGTTTTCATTTTATCCATACGCTTTGCATAGCCCTCTTCTCTTTTAACTTTCCGCTCAGCTTTTAACTGCTCCATTTTGGTTTTTTGCTCAGCTGTCATTAAACCGTCCATTTTTGCTTTTCTTTCTTTAAGAATAGCAGATTTCCTGTTACGCTGTTCTTTAACAGTGATATTCTCATTCTTATTCAGCTCCTGCATTTTTTTGCGGAAATCTTCATTGATGGTCTTTGCCTGCTTTTTCTGGTCTTCAGAAAAATTCAGTTCTTTAGCCATCATTCCTTTATGATGTTGACGATGATGGCCTTTTTGTCCCATTTTGTCCTGAGCACTTGCTGTAACTGATAAAGCAAATAGGGCGATCAGGGGAAATAATAATTTTTTCATGCTATATTTTTTTGTGTACAGGTTATAGACTCCCAAAGCATAGAGAGGTTTAAACTAAATCGGTAAAGAAAAGTTAAACGGCTTTTTTATTGGCCAACTGCCCGCAGGCCGCATCAATATCCTTACCCCGGCTCCTTCTCAACCTTACATTTACCCTGTGTTTGGCTAAATAGTCGGTAAACTGCTGGGTAGTGTCTTCATCGGGTTTGGTGAAAGACGCATTGTCGATCGGGTTGTATTCTATCACATTGATCAGGTGGGTAGGAATTTGCCGGTAGATCCTGATAAGGTCATCCGCATCCTCTATGCTGTCATTTACATCTTTAAACAAAATGTATTCCAAAGTTATGTCGTTCTTGGTCTGCTCATAAAAATAATTCAGGGCTTCAACTAAAACCTCAATACTGTTGCTTTCGTTAATGGGCATGATGGCATCCCGTTTTTTATCAGTGGCAGCATGTAACGACAGGGCCAGGTTAAACTTCACTTTGTCATCGCCCAATTGCCGTATCTGTTTTGCCACACCGGCTGTTGAAACTGTAATTCGTTTGGGGCTCATGCCCATACCATCGTTTGAAGTGATCTTGTCTATAGCCTGCAAAACATTTTTATAGTTGAGCAAGGGCTCGCCCATGCCCATAAAAACGATATTGGTTAATTTAGTACCATATACTTTTTCACTTTGCTGGTTCAGTAATGCCACCTGGTCGTAGATCTCATCAAAGTTGAGGTTGCGTTTGCGGTCCATATATCCTGTTGCACAAAATTTGCAACTGAGACTGCATCCGATCTGGGAAGACACACAGGCGGTTTGCCTTTTTTCAGTAGGAATTAAAACGCCTTCAACAAAATGCCCGTCAAATGTTTTAAACCTTGATTTTAGGGTGCCATCTCCGCTTACCTGGTTGGTGTCGACTGTAATGGCGGGTAAAGAGAAGTTTTCGGCCAGTTTAATACGCAGCTCTTTCGATAAATTGCTCATGTCATCAAAATTCCGGGCATTTTTCTTCCATATCCATTCGTAGGTTTGTATGGCCCTGAATTTTTTATCTCCAATTGATTCAAAATATTCTTTTAACTCGATAAGACTTAGCGTACGTATATTTTTTACTACTGACATCCTGCAAAGGTACTGCCCATGAGGCTATTTTCCAGTAATAATGTGCAATACGTCAAGTGGTGCCGGAGGTTTGGCTAAATAATTGTAGTTTCCATATAAATATTATTCAATGCGTAAATATTCCTTTTTAATCATTTCTTTTTTTGTTTTTGCATACTCCTGCAGCCGCTGCAGTTCAAATATGCAATCAAATGGCAATAAGGAAACAGATAGTGACTCGATCAGAACAATTTTATCCGGCCTGAACTATCCATGGGAGATATTATGGGGTAAGGATGATCATATCTGGATGACTGAACGGGAAGGAAAGATCAGTAAGATAAACCCGGCAACAGGTGCAATTGTTTTTTCGGCAACAATACCTGATGTGGTCAGCAATAATGAAGGAGGAATGTTGGGCATGGTGCAACACCCCGACTTTTTAACCAATGGATTGTTTTATGTGGTATACAATTATAACAGTGGGAGTAGCTACCGGGAGAAAATGGTGCAGATGAAATTTGAGAACGGAAGTATACAAACTGTCAGTACATTAATTCAAAACATTCCGGCTTCAAGCATTCATAATGGATCAAGGCTCTGGATCAGCAACGACGCAACGCCGTATATTTTTATGACAACAGGAGAAGCATCTGTTCAGCCGAATGCTCAAAACATCAACTCTCTTTCCGGAAAAGTTTTACGCTTTAACCTGGATGGAACAATACCAGCCGATAATCCTTACCCCAGCTCCCCGGTCTGGAGTTTTGGGCACCGCAACCAGCAGGGGCTTGTTGTGGCCAACGGAAAAATGTACGCCAGTGAGCATGGCCCCAATATTGAAGATGAAGTGAACATTATTGAAAAGAACAGGAACTATGGCTGGCCATCGGTTAATGGGCCTTGTGATCAACCGGCTGAAATAACATTTTGCAATGCAAATAACATAAAGCAACCGATCTGGAGCAGCGGCAGCAATACGATCGCAGTTTGTGGTATGGATTATTATAACAGCAGCCTTATCCCGGGCTGGAAGAACAGCTTGTTGATGTGCACTTTAAAAGATGCCAGTCTACGCGTGCTAACTTTAAGCAATGATGGCCTTTCGGTTGTAAAGCAGCAAACCTTATTTAAGAACAGGTTTGGCAGGATAAGGGATATTTGTATCTCACCGGCCGGCAAAGTTTACCTGTGTACCAGTAACGGAGGTAATGACGATGTGCTGGTGGAAATTTCTAAACCATAATTCATATATGAACGAAGATCTGAGATTCTTTTTAGGTTCACCTCCTTGGTTGGTGTCTCACCAACCGGACACATGAACCAAGGCAATAACTACCCAATTTTTCCAATTTCGCATATTTGACAGTATTTACGTTCTTTGTGTATTAATCAAGCTAAATAAAGATATTTAGTACATGAGTAAAAGACCAGCATGCAAACAGTTTACATAATAGATGCAATAAGAACACCCATTGGAAGATATGGCGGCTCATTAAGTGGAGTAAGGCCCGATGATCTGCTGGCACATGTGATCAGCGTTTTGGTTAACCGAAATACCAACATTGATGTAAATGCCATTGAAGATGTAATTGCAGGGGCCGCCAATCAAAGTGGTGAAGATAACCGCAACGTGGCCCGTATGGCTGCTTTGCTGGCGGGCTTGCCACCAACAGTTGCCGGCAATACAGTGAACAGGTTATGCGCCAGCGGCCTGCAGGCCATTATGGATTGTGCCCGGGCAATAGCCTGTGGCGATGGCGAACTGATGATCGCCTGCGGTGTGGAAAGCATGAGCAGAGCGCCATATGTAATGCCAAAAAGCACAACAGGATTTGGCCGGGAGCAACAAATCGTTGATACAACTTTGGGCTGGCGTTTTGTAAATAAAAAACTTACTGAATTATATTATCCATATACCATGGGCGAAACGGCGGAGAATGTTGCCAAACGATGGAACATCAGCCGTCATGCACAGGATGAATTTGCTTTTGAGAGCCAGCAGAAATATGAAAAAGCTTTTGCTGCCAATAAATGGGCCGATGAGATCACGCCCATCCAGGTACAGATCGGTAAAGACGTTTTTGATTTTGAAAAAGATGAACATCCCCGTTTGTCGAGCCTGGATAAACTTGGACAATTAAAACCTGCATTTGCCAAAGAAGGAACAGTTACTGCGGGTAACAGCAGCGGAATAAATGACGGCGCTGCAGCTATGTTACTGGCAAGTGAAGCCGCTGTAAAAAGATATGGCCTGCAGCCAATGGCAAAGATCATAAGCATGGCTGTTGCAGGTGTTGATCCTGCGATCATGGGCATTGGCCCGGTACCTGCTACCAATAAGGCTTTGGAAAGAGCCGGACTGCAGGTTGCCGATCTTGACCTGATCGAACTGAATGAAGCTTTTGCTTCGCAATCCATTGCCTGTATTCATGACCTTGGCCTTGACCTGGAAAAAGTAAATGTAAATGGTGGTGCTATTGCACTGGGACATCCACTGGGTTGCAGCGGCGTAAGAATTTCCACCACATTATTGCATGAAATGAAAAGGCGTAAAGCTAAATACGGACTGGCTACCATGTGTGTTGGTGTAGGACAGGGCTCTGCAATTATTTATGAAGGAATTTAAACCGCGGAGGCGCAAAGACGCAGAGAATTTCTCCGCGCCTTTGCGTCTCTGCGGTTATATAACTCTTTTACATGTAATACTGGTATTACCAAGGCTCCCAAGTTGGATCAATAGGATTTATTAAAAAATCAGACAACTTTTCGATCTCTAGAATTTTTTGTTTCCCCGTTGCCAGTTCTTTCACTGTGCAATTTTTCTCTTCCATCTCTTTACTGCCGATGATGATCACAAAAGGAATATTTTTCTTTTCGGCGTAGGTAAACTGTTTATTTATTTTTGTTACTTCATGGTACAACTCGCAGGCTATGCCACTGCTGCGTAATTCCTGCATGATGCCAAATGCAAAATTACTTTCTGCTTCTCCCATATTAAAGAACAGCGCTTTAGTACTTACCTGCACATCCTGCGGAAATAGATCCATTTCTTCCAATACATCATAAATTCTGTCAACACCAAAACTGATACCCACACCGGGAATATTGGGTACACCAAACAAACCGGTAAGGTCATCGTAACGGCCACCACCACCGATGCTGCCTAGTTTAACTTCTTCGGGAGCTTTGACTTCAAAAATGATCCCGGTATAGTAATTCAATCCCCTTGCTAAGGTAAAGTCAATGCTGAGGTTTATATTTTTAGTATGCAGAAATAAAAACTCCACTTCCTCAATTCCCTGCTTACCAATTTCTCTTGAACCGATAAGTGATTTAATTTCAGTAAGCTTTTCTTCGTTGTTTCCAGTTATGTTCAGATATTTTTCAATGATTGTTACTTGCTTATCTTCCAAACCACGCTGTTGTAATTCTTCTTTTACTTTGTCAAGGCCGATCTTATCTAATTTATCAATGGCAATCGTAATGTCGATCATCTTATCTGCCCCACCACATAATTCTGCAAGAGCAACCAATATTTTCCGGCTGTTAATTCTTAATTCATAATTCTTAATTCTTAATTGTAAAAAAACCTCGTGGTAAATATTTGCAAGTTCAACCTCGTTCAACAATGAAAGACTGCCTACCACATCAGCGTCGCATTGTGTAAACTCGCGGTAGCGGCCTTTTTGTGGCCTGTCGGCACGCCATACAGGTTGTATCTGGTAACGCCGAAATGGAAAAATTAGTTTGGTATGATTCATGGCCACATATCGGGCAAAGGGAATGGTGAGATCGTATTTCAGGGCTCTTTCTGTTAGAGCAGCAGTATTCTTTCCATGCATTAATTTTTCAAAACCTTCTTTCGCTTTGTCGATATTCTTTGGATCGTTAAGACCATTATTGAGTATCTTAAAAATGAGCTTATCACCTTCCTCTCCATACTTACCCATCAATGTATCCAGGTTTTCCATGGCCGGTGTTTCCAGCGGCTGAAAACTATACAACTCAAAGACATTACGGATAACAGAAAAGATATAATTCCGCTTTCTTACTGTTTCAGCCGAAAAATCCCTGGTGCCCTGAGGTATTGATGGTTTATTGGTCATGGTAGATCGTCAGTTCTTGGGTGTATATTTTTTTATGATGCTGTCGCAGTTGCTGTTTATAATTTCAAATGCTTCATGGTAATGGCTTTCCGGTCCGCTCCATGGGTCCGGTACATTCCTGTCCTCCCCGGGATATTGTTCATTTAAAAACAAACTTACTTTTTTTGGATCGAATTTATCTTTAGCGATCCTTCTCATGTCATCAAGCACATCATCTGCCATCGCAAATATCAGGTCATATTCTTCAATATCGGCTGCTGTAAATATCCTGCTTTTTTGCTTGCTGATATCAATTCCGTTTGCGGTAGCCACTTTTACACTTAAATGATGTGGCGGCTCACCGGTATGATACCCATTTGTTCCTGCACTTTCAACCTGCCAGTCCAACCCGGCTTTTAATGCTTTTTCCTGTAAAATACCTTCGGCCATCGGGCTCCGGCAAATATTACCGAGGCATACCATTAAAATTCTCATGATGCAAATATAAGTTGTTAGCCTTTAGCTCTTGTGTTTGCTAACAGCTAACAGCTAATAGCTAAAAGCTGTTTATGGAATTCCCACACTCCTTACATCTTACTGTTGAACACGGCGCCGGTTTTGATCTTATTTTTTCATTTCAAAACCAACCAGACATGAATAAGAATTTTATCCTCAAAGCTGATGTCTTAGATATCATCTTCGAAAAACGTAACAAAGACTACGGAGCTTATAACCTGCGTAAGTTTTATCCCAACCGTTTAAAACTGTCACTGGGCTTAATGCTTCTTGTTGCAGCGGTTTTCTCAGCCTTTACATTTTTGCCCAAAAAAGAGCACAGGGTGATTGCCAGGATTTACGATATCCCTGATACAAAATTAAATCAAGCTGAGCCGCCAAAGGAGCCTGAGAAAAAGGAACCTCCAAAAAAACAGGAGGTTATAAAACCTGAGATTAAGGCAACACCTGCGAACCAGGTAAAAGCTCCAACTAATATTGTTATCGTTCCAAAGACTGATAAGTCAGATTCTATAATAACAATTAAGCCAACAGATGTAATTAGCAACCTAACTATCAATGTTCCGGCAGCACCAGGTACTTTTGTTCCTGTTCCACCTGCTCCCGGTGCAGGCGCTACGGTTGTGGTTACACCAAAAACAGATCTTACTACACCAAGAGATGGGGATGCTGTTGATATACTTCCTTCTTATCCCGGTGGTATGGATGCTTTGCGCAAATTCCTGGAAAAGAACCTGCATACACCTGATGAACTGGAGAACGGGGAAACCGTAAATGTGCGGGTAAAATTTGTGGTGGATTATACCGGTAAACTACAAAGTTTTGTAACCGTGCTTGATGGAGGTGATGCTTATAATAAAGAAGTGGTAAGGGTACTGAAGAAAATGCCGAGCTGGATACCTGGTAAAGCCAATGGTGAAAATGTACCGGTGTATTTTACCATCCCGGTAAAGTTTGTAATGACAAACTGATTAATATCATTATTATCAGTAATTATTTTTCAGTATTTTCACAGCCCGAATTTGAAAAAGCAAAGAGGTTTTAAATAAAAAATAAAATGGCATTGGAAGAATTTGAAAAAGAGCAAGTGAGTGACCGTGAAAAAGGCTACCTGCGTATGCGGAGTATTATGGACTATGGGATGGGTATACTCTGGACAGGCATGGGGGTATTCATGTTCTTTATTGAAAGATTCAGGCCAGACCTGGCTGACAGGTATGATCCAAATATCATTAAAATATTTGGCGCCATTTGTGTTATTTATGGATTATTCAGGGTGTACAGGGGATACAAGAAAAAATATTTAAGGGACAGATGAACAGGAAAAATTTAAGACAGGCTCTCATTTTAAGTATATCTTTTTGTGTAGCTTTTTTTTTAATGGAGGGTTGCAAAGGGAAGTTGAATTACAAGACAGACACACCCATGAGCGGCACCATTCACATCAGCATAGATGAATCTTTTAAACCGGTTATGGAAGAGCAGATCAGGGTTTTTGAAAGATCATTCCCTGGTGCCCACATCATTGCCGAATACAAAACAGAAGCAGACTGTTTTAAGGATTTCTTCAATGATACTTTAAACCGTATGATCGTTGTAACCCGCGGATTAAGAGATGATGAGGATGCATACCTGTTAGACACACTCAAATATTATCCCCACTGGGATAATATTGCCAATGATGCCATCACATTGATCGTAAACAGTAAGAGTAATGATACGCTGTTTACCCTCGAAAGATTAAATAAGCAATTATCCGGGCAGATCAACAGGGATCAAAAAATTGTTTTTGACGGGTTAAATGCTACCAGTACCGTGAGGTTTGTGATGGATAGTATTTTAAAGGGCCAAAAATTTGACACCTCGGTTGTGCAGGCAGTAAAAAGCAGCCGGGAAGTAATTGACTACGTTGCTAAAACTGAAAATGCAATTGGTTTTGTTGGTATCAGCTGGATCGGTAACCCGGAAGACAGTGCGCAGGTGCATATGTTAAATAAAGTAAAAATTGCTTACGTATCCTGCGTGGTTTGCGAAGAAGAACCTTTTGTAAAACCAATGCAGGCAAGCATTTTAACCAGGCGATATCCTTTGGTACGGGGTTTGTATTATATACTCAAGGAAAATTACAACGGACTTGGTACAGGGTTTGTAAATTTCTTAAACCAGGAGAGAGGACAGTTGATATTTAGAAGAGCATATTTAGGAACGAGAATGCAATTTGGAGTGCGAAGGGTAAAAATCAACTTAACACTGTAAAAAAGATTATCGGATTTAATGATAGAATGTTTTAAAAATGAATATTATTGTAAAGAACTTAAACAGCGAATAAAATGAAGAATTTAAAATTTACACTTATCCTTTTGATCAGTATTCTTGCGGTGAATTTTAGCCAGGCACAGAGTATTGATGATGGTAAAAAGTTTTTGTACTATGAGAAATTCATCAGTGCAAAAAATGTATTCCAGCAATTATTGACTGCAAATTCTAATAATGATGAAGCGGCTTACTGGCTGGGACAAACATTGATCGCCCCCGATGAAGACAAAGATATTGAGGGCGCAAAGGCAGTTTATCAAAAAGGTCTGGCTGCAAATCCAAACAGCGCATTATTAAATGCCGGTATGGGCCATATTGAATTGCTGGAAGGAAAGACCCAACAGGCACGTAATCATTTTGAAACGGCTTTAAGCTTAAATAAAAGCATTGACGTATTGGATGCAGTTGGTTTTGCCAATGGCGATTTTGATTCAAAATTTGGGGATGCGGCTTATGCAGTTGAAAAACTTACACAGGCTACCAATAGCAAAAAATTCAAAGACGCCAGGATAATGACAGACCTTGGAGATGCATACCGTAAACTTGGCGATGGTGGATCAGCCCAACGTTCCTACGAAGCTGCTTTGGCTATAGATCCCTCTTATGCCAGGGCTAAATTCCGTATAGGAAGAATTTACCAGTCGCAGGGACGTAACCAGGAACCCATTTATTTAAAATATTATAATGATGCCATTGCTTTGGATCCGAATTATTCACGGGTATATTTTTACCTGCACCAGTATTTTTATGAAACTGATGTGGTAAAGTCTGCAGCTTATTTAGATAAATATTTAAAAGCAAAAGGCAGTGATGAAGCAAATGCATGTTTCCTGAATGCACAAATGAAATTTGCCCAGGGACTGTTCGCTGAAACAATTACCGCAGCAGACGCCTGTTTAAATGCAGGAGGAACACCATATCCTAATTTATATGGTTTAAAAGCATATGCTTATAACAAAATGGGTGATTCGGCTAACGCCAAACTTGCATTTGATATGTATTTTCAAAAGCAAAAGCCAGGGAAACTGGGTCCAAGGGATTATTTTACGTATGCAGGTGTATTGCTGAAATTTGCGGGCAATGAAGCTTTGGCTGGTACTTTCATGCAAAAGGCTGTTGAGTTAGACAGTACAGAAATTGGGAAAATAACCATGATAAAAGAGGTAGCTACTGTTTTTGAAGCCAGGCAAATGTTTGGCGATGCAGCCGATTGGTATAAAAAAATAATTTACATTAAAAAAGACCCGGGAAAAACAGATATATATAATGCGGGTATTGGTTATTACCGTGCAAAAAATTATCCTGCGGTTATTGAAATGTTTGACCTGTATATTCAGAAATTCCCCGATGGTATTTTTGGGTACTATTATAAGGGTGCGGCCCAGGCAGGAATTGATACCTTAATGGTAACCGATTCAGCCTATCAAACCTATCTCAAAGCTGTCGCAGTTGGTGAAGTATACCCTGAAAATGATAAAACAAGAATATTACCGTTATTAAAGGGCAGTTACAGGTACCTCATCATATATGCAGCCAATAAATTAAAAGATAAAGACCTGGCTTTAACGTATGTTGATAAGGCACTATTGTTAGTCCCTGCAGATGCTGAATTGATGGGTTTCAAGGAATCGATCTCTAAAATGGGAGCTCCTAAGCCACCTGCAACTAAACCGCCTGCAACTAAACCTGCAACCAAACCGGCAGGTGGTAAAACCCCGTTGCCAAAAAAAAAGTAAAGCCGGTAGTTAAGAAACCGGTAGTAAAGAAAAAAAAGACATAAATATTAATAAAACCCCGTTATAAAAAAGATAACGGGGTTTTGTTTTATTAGCTATTGAATATTGCACTTGCTGCCGTATTTTTGCCGATAATAACAGCGTATTTTATATGGAGTTTTTTTTAATACAGGCTACCGATGTAAATAATGCGGCAAATTACCTGCCTATAGGCCTTCAAATGCTATTTGCTGTTGGCCTGATAGCCACTATCATCGTGCTTTCCAACTACCTGGGTCCCAAAAGAGCTACAGCAGATAAACTGCAGAATTTTGAAAGTGGTATAGAAATAAGGGGCAATGCACGCCAGCCTATGGCAGTTAAATATTTTCTGGTTGCCATTTTGTTTGTGCTGTTTGATGTAGAAGTTATCTTCTTCTATCCCTATGCTGTAAATTTTCGCGAATTGGGATGGAGTGGGTTTATAGCAGTATTGGTATTTGTGTCTTTATTTATTACAGGCCTGGTTTATATTTTTAAAAAGAAGGCGTTGGAGTGGGAGGAGTAAATGTATTGAATATGGAAGATGTGATATGTAATATTTGTGTGCAGTCCAAAATTCCAGGGCTTTGCAAATATTAAATATGACAATATTAAATCTTAAATAATTATGTCTCGTCCGGTACAATTTAATAACACCATAAAATTTGAAGGTATTCCAGAAGGATACATGGGAGAAGGGTTCATGGCAACTAATTTAGAAAAGGTTGTAAGCCTGGCCCGGAAAAATTCTATCTGGCCTTTACCGTTTGCAACCAGTTGCTGTGGTATTGAATTCATGGCAACAGCCGCCAGTCATTATGACCTGGCCCGGTTTGGTGCAGAACGTATGAGTTTTTCTCCACGCCAGTGTGATCTTTTATTGGTGATGGGAACCATTGCTAAAAAAATGGGTCCGGTATTAAGACAGGTTTATCTTCAAATGGCTGAGCCACGCTGGGTTTTATCCATGGGGGCATGTGCATGTTCGGGAGGTATATTTGACAGTTACTCTGTGCTGCAAGGAATAGACCAGGTAATCCCGGTTGACGTATATGTTCCCGGTTGTCCGCCAAGGCCCGAAGCTGTTTTAGATGGTTTTATGAAGATACAGGACCTGGTAAATGCAGAAGGATTGAGAAGAAGAAATAGTGATCAGTATAAAGAGCTGATGGCTGGATATGGGATTCAATAAAAACCCCCTCCGCCCCCTGAAGGGGGAACTTGGGGTATGATATTTAATGAATTTAAAAGATACAAAAGCCCCTCCTGAGCGGAGTCGAAGGAAGTGGGTTTCAGGTTATGACTAACGATACAATACAACAAAAACTAACAGAAAAATTTCCGGATCAATTGACCGATTGGCAGGAGCCTTACGGCATGCTCACTTTTACAGCACCCAAAGCGCTGAATTTAAAAGTGCTCCAGTTTTTATATGATGATACAGCATTAAGATTTCAGTTCTTAACCGATCTGCAGGCAGTGCATTATCCCGACAACAAAGGGGCAGAACTGGCTGTTGTATATCACCTGCATAATTTGGTAGATAATGTGCGGATCCGTTTTAAAGTATTCACTGATATTGAAAAACCAGATGTATTCAGTGCAACAGCATTATACAGGTCAGCCAATCATATGGAAAGGGAAACCTACGATTTTTATGGTGTAAATTTTGTCGGTCATCCCAACCTGATAAGGATCTTAAATGTGGATGAGATGGATTATTTCCCCATGCGGAAAGAGTTTCCGTTGGAAGAACAGAGCAGGATCGATAAGGATGATGAGATGTTTGGAAGATAAAACCCCCTCCGCCCCCTGAAGGGGGAACTGGGACTCTGATGATTGTTATAGGATAAAATAATTGCGAATTTAAGTTTAAGAAAAAGCGATAAATAATTATAATCTTTAAAAGCCCTTTTAGGGGGTTTGGGGTATGGAACACATTTTATTACCGGAAGGAAGTATAGAAAAGCAGACCACCACGCTTAACCTGGGGCCAACGCACCCTGCTACACATGGTGTGTTTCAGAATATATTGGAGCTGGATGGCGAACGCATTTTAAAATCTACTTCAACCATAGGGTATATTCACCGGGCATTTGAAAAAATTGCTGAGAGAAGGCCATTGTACCAGATCACACCGCTTACCGACAGGTTGAATTATTGCTCATCACCTCTTAATAATATGGGATGGCATATTACCTGCGAAAAATTACTGGGTATTAAAATTCCAAAAAGGGTTGATTACTTAAGGGTGATCATTATGGAGTTAGCCAGGATATCTGATCACCTTATCTGTAATTCCATTGTAGGCGTGGATAGCGGTGCTTATACCGGTTTTTTGTATGTAATGCAGTATCGTGAGCTGATCTATGAAATATATGAAGAGATATGTGGCTCACGCCTGACTACTACTATTGGTCGCATTGGCGGTTTTGAAAGGAATTTCACTCCTGTGGCATTCCAGAAACTTGAAAAATTCCTGAAAGAATATCCCCGCGTGTTAAAAGAATTTGAGAACCTGTTCACCCGTAACCGCATCTTTATGGACCGGACCATTGGCTGCGGCCCTATTGGTGCTGAACGGGCATTGAATTACGGCTTCACCGGGCCAAACTTACGTGCTGCAGGTGTAGATTATGATGTACGTGTGCACACGCCATACAGCAGCTACGAAGATTTTGATTTTATTGTTCCGGTTGGTACAACAGGCGATTGCTATGACCGTTTCCTGGTTCGTAATGAAGAGATGTGGCAGAGCCTTAGCATTATCGAACAGGCTTATCAAAAAGTACAGGAATTTAAAGGCGCCGAAGCAGAAGTATTTCATGCCGATTCGCCTGCCTATTATTTACCGCCGAAAAAAGATGTTTACACCAAAATGGAAGCGCTCATCTATCACTTTAAAATTGTGATGGGTGAAACCGAAATGCCGGTTGGTGAAGTGTACAGTTCCGTAGAAGCAGGCAACGGCGAGCTGGGATTTTACCTGATCAGTGATGGCGGAAGAACACCATACCGTTTACATTTCCGCAGGCCATGTTTTATTTATTACCAGGCTTTTGAAGAGTTGGTTAAAGGAGGAATGTTGAGTGATGCGATCATCACCATGAGTAGTTTGAATTTGATAGCAGGAGAAATGGATGCTTAATTTATTGAATGAAAAAGATAATCTTACTATCAGCTGCTTTGTTTTTTCTTACACAGGCAACTGTGTATGCCCAGCAAAGAACGTCGTTTGGAGATGAAGTAGGTACTTTGGATGGCATAATAAAAGCTTACTACGATGTAGTGACCGTGAAGAAAGGAGAGAAAGTGAGTTATACAAGAGATAGTCTTTTACATGTTCCCAATCCATCAGTTGGGATGGCGCAAAAAGATAAGAATGGAAAAGTAAAACTCCGGCTTATTACATTAAAGCAGTTCCACGAGAACTCTGATGCGTACCTGGAGAAAGATGGCTTTTATGAAAAGGAGATCAGCAGGAAGGTGGAAAATTTTGGAGCGATATATCATGTGTGGAGTACTTATGAGACAAGGAATACTGCAGATGGTCCTATAATAGACAGGGGCATCAACAGCATTCAATTGTATTTTGATGGAACAAGATTCTGGATCCTTTCCTGGGTATTCGATGAAGAATCAAAAGAACAACCGATACCTAAAAAGTATTTGATAAACTAAGAAATGACCATGCAGTTTTCTGAAGAAAAATTAAATAAGGTAAAAGAACTGGTGTCACGATACCCGGAGGGCAAACACAAGAGTGCCCTGTTGCCAATATTACACCTGGCCCAGGAAGAATTTGGCGGATGGCTTGATGTGCC
>JBDSXS010000068.1:0-33988 GCA_039926045.1 Ferruginibacter sp. | reverse complement strand
TTAATTTTATCTGCGTGCCACGACTAAGAATTTTTAAGAGGGGAAATTTCTTTTTTAAGATGTCTAATTTACCGTTGTTTACGCCAAAGAATTCGATAGGGTTTACGGTTTCGAGGTTAATGATCGTTTCTGTCAATGGATTTTTAGTTTTGCCACTGTTTCTGTCATGCTTATAATATTAGGGCATACATAGCAGCGGTTAGTGATCAATTAAAATACAATTGTTACTACTAACATGTCTCTATACCAAATGTAACGAAATGCTTTTGATAGATGACAAATTTACTTATCAACAGAATGTTAATATACAAGAAACAGGCCAGCCTGATTTTTAAAATAAAAACTTTTACAATTTTCTTTTGAGAACAATTTTTTTTTGAACTGGCGGGCAGGATCAAAAAAAAGACCTTGATGAAAAAAAACGTATTTTTTAGATCTCCGGACATGCAGGAATATTTACGGTACGGCATTTGTAAGTCACAAATCAGGCATCAGCTGCTATTAAACAAAATTGTGTTTTTTAATAAAGCCTTATCATGAATAAAATTCTTTTAGTATTATTTATATCAATGGTATCCCTCCAATGTTTTGCACAGCAACCCGATACTACAAAAAAAGTACAGGCAGATACTTTGATCAAAAAACTGGACAGTTTGAGTATAAAGAACGACAGTACCGGTAAACAACTAAACAACACTACCGAAGCTGCTTATAACAAGCAAACCAAAATAACCTTTAAAACTTATTTTATTTTACTTGGAAGTACGATAAAACAGGAATATACAAAGCCATTCCATATGAACAAAAAAGAGTGGGGCAAGTTGGGGTTATTTGCTGTAGCTACTGCCGGGCTTGCATTTGCCGATGAGCCCGTTCAAAGGCAGGCTTTAAAATTCAGGGCGACCAATTCCGATGCAATAAAAGTAGGTAATTATATAACGAATACAGGCGGGGCATATGAAATGATAACACTGGCTGCATTAGGTTCTTACGGATTTATTTTCAAGAACCAAAAAATGCGTACAACAACCTTACTCGCTACACAGGCCTATATAACAGGTACACTGATTGAAACTACCGTAAAATATTTATCGGGAAGAACCAGGCCATCATTTTACGGATCAGATGTAGAAGCAGAACCCAGGTTTAAAGGCCCCTTCAGTAAAAAAGTATCAAACAGTTCATTCCCATCAGGCCATGCTACTGTTGCATTTGCTGCTGCTACTGTATATGCTATGGAATACAAGTCAACGATCTGGGTACCTATTGTTGCGTATTCGGCTGCTACATTGATCAGTGCCAGCCGCATAACAGAAAATAAACACTGGACAACAGATGTATTTGTAGGGGCAGTTCTGGGATATCTGAATGGAAGGCATGTAGTAAATAATTATCATCGTTATGCTAAAATAAAGCAGCCCGGTCAAACCAAAAATTCCGTCAGCTTTAATCTTCAATACAATATGGGGCAATTCAGACCGGGATTGGTTTATCATATCATGTAAAGAATCGGGCAATCTTTGACCATTATTTTATATGCCAAACTTTAAGGCACACAGCTTTTTTTATAAAACCTGTAAATAATGTAACTTATTAAGATAATTGTGTAATCAGCCCGCCTTTAACAGTCTACATTAACTTATTTCATTCATTTTACGCTTTGGCATATATTTTGACTTTTAATATTTGTATTAATTTTCTCTATATGACATTTTACCGGCAATTCGCTTATGGATTTTTAATTCTAATATTTTTCCTGGCTTGTAATAGCAAACAACCTCCCTCAGGAGGCAACTCAAGGTATGACCTGCTAAATCCGGTTGTAATAAAATTGCCGGGGGAACTAGCCGAAATATCGGGCATAGTTTATTATCCAAAGGATACCTCTGTTTTTGCCATCGAGGATGAAGACGGCGTCTTTTATAAGATCTACCTGAATGGGAATAACCAGATAAAGAAATGGAAGTTTGATAAGAAGCATGATTACGAAGACGTGGTATTACACGACAGTATTTTCTATGTTTTGATCAGTAATGGCGATATAGAATCATTACATTTTAATGGCGACAGTATTGTAAGTAACACATTTTTTTTCCCCGATGCCAGTAAGAAGACAAATGAATTTGAATCACTTTATTTTGATGATAGCCTGCGGCAACTTATCCTGTTATGTAAAGACTGCGAAGATGATAATAAGAAAACGGTATCAGCATGGGGCTTTAGTATAGACAGCCAGCTTTATACCCCTTCCGTACTTACCGTAGATGTGCAACCCCTTGCAGAAAAACTTGGGGAGCTAAAAATGAAATTAAAGCCATCGGCTACCGCCATAAATCCTGTTACAAACGAATTGTATATTTTATCATCCATCAGCCATTTGCTGGTTGTTACAGACAGGAATGGAAAATTTAAAGAAGTCTTTAAACTTGATCCTGCAATTTATAAACAGGCTGAAGGCATTGCCTTTACAGCAACCGGCGACATGATCATCTCAAATGAATCTCACGAAACAGGGGTGGCAAATATCCTGATCATAAAAAACAAAAAGAAAGGTTTATGAAAAATATAATGCTTGTATTGTGTGGTATTTTTGCATTGCAGTCATTAGTAGTGGCACAGGATAGTTTACAGGCAAGGGTCATTTTGATTGGCGATGCCGGCCAGTTAACCAATGGCAGGCACTATGTTGTTTCGGCAGCAAAAAGAAATGTAATCTTTGATAAAAAAACAACCGTTGTTTTTTTAGGCGATAACCTTTATAAAACAGGACTGCCCGATAATGCTTTGCCTACTTATGATGTTGCAAAAGCACCACTTGATTCACAAATACAGATTGCCGGTAAAGCTGATGTCAAAGTTTATTTT
This sequence comes from Ferruginibacter sp., assembly GCA_039926045.1. Taxonomy (GTDB): domain Bacteria; phylum Bacteroidota; class Bacteroidia; order Chitinophagales; family Chitinophagaceae; genus Ferruginibacter. Next base: position 31,123 of record JBDSXS010000068.1, on the reverse strand, counting down.
GTACCCGGTAATCATGATTGGGCAAACGGTGGATCCAATGGTTATGAATCTATTTTACGGGTGCAATCCTACATAGATATTTTGGGTAACAGCAATGTAACTATGTTTCCCCGGGATGGTTGCCCGGGCCCGGTTGAAGTTAAAATAACCGACGATGTTACACTGGTGATGATGGACAGCCAGTGGTGGCTGCATGAACATGATAAGCCGGGCATAGAATCTGACTGTCCCTTCAAAACAAAAGCAGAAGTGCTGGTTCAACTGGACGATATACTTTCTAAAAATTCAAACAAGATCGTGCTGCTTGCCATGCATCATCCATTCCGGAGTTACAGTCCGCATGGAGGTTATTTTGGTATCAAGCAACATATCTTCCCATTCACGGATATGATTCCAAAACTGTATTTTCCTTTACCGTTGCTCGGTTCAATATACCCGCTTACCAGGGGTGTTTTTGGTACCGAACAGGATATGAAGCACCCGCTTTATCAAACCATGATCTATGAAATAAGTAAAGTGGTGAAGGGGCACAGTAATGTTATTTATGTTACCGGTCACGATCACTCCATACAGTTGATACAGGACAGCAGTGTTAATTATATCATCAGCGGCAGCGGCAGTAAAAATACCCGGGTATCCAAGAGTAAGCACAGCTTGTTTGCCACTGCAGAAAATGGGTTTGTTACCCTGGAAATTTCGAAAGACAAAAATGTGCGGGCAAAAGTATATGTTGTAAACGGCGACTCATCAAACATGGCTTATACCAAACAGATACTTCAGTTTGAAAAAATACCATTGCCCAAAGCAGATACTACCCGTCATCCGGCATACAAATTCCGTGACAGTGTTGTGATATCGGCCAGTGATAAATACAAAGACAATATTGGTTTTCGCAAAGTTTTCCTCGGAACCAACTATAGAAAGGAATGGGGTACACCGGTAACCTTTAAAGAGTTTAATATCAGCAAAGAAAAAGGCGGCCTTACCATCAAAAGCCTTGGTGGCGGTCAACAAACAAAATCTATACGGCTTACAGATAAGAACGGTGCCGAGTGGACCTTAAGAACGGTTGACAAAGACCCTGAAAAAGCATTGCCCGAAAATTTGCGGGGAACCCTTGCACAAGGAATTGTGCAGGATATGATATCTGCTGCCCATCCTTATGCACCCGTAGTTGTAAGTGAACTTGCGAAGGCTGAAGGTATTATTACTGCTGAGCCTGAATTCTTTTTTGTGCCAGATGATCCGGCACTGGGCGAATACCGTAAAACATTTGCCAACTCTGTAATGATGCTGGAGAACCGTGACCCAGGCTCGGGTTTTGTAGATACAAAAAGTACCAATAAAGTGATGAATAAATTGCTGGAAGACAATGACCATCATATTGACCAGGAAAAGGTTTTAAATGCAAGGCTTTTAGATATGCTGATCGCAGATTGGGACCGCCATGCTGACCAGTGGAAATGGGGTACGGCCGATACAGGTAAGGGAAAGTTGTATTACCCTATTCCCAGGGACCGTGACCAGGCATTCTTTAATTCTGATGGATTACTACTGTGGTATTTATCCCGCAGGACGATACCGTATCTGCAGGGTTTCAAAAAAAATATACGCAGTATCAACGGCCTTAATTATAAAGAACGTGATTTTGATCGTTTCTTTATGAATAACCTGGATGAGGCTGCCTGGAAACGTATCTCAGCAGATTTCAAAACTAAACTAACTGACGAAGTGATACAAAATGCAGTCAGCAAATTTCCGGCTGCCATTGCGGCTATAGATTCAGCTTCGATCGCTGAAAAACTCAGGAATCGGAGAGACGTTTTACCGGAGAAGGCCATGAGTTATTATAAATTCATTTCAAAGATTGTTACAGTTCCGGGAAGCAATAAAGATGAATACTTCCATGTTAAAAAGCACGATGGAGGCCTGCAGCTTACCGTGTATAAAAGAACCGATAAAAAAGATTCCACTACCATCATGTACAACCGGGTATTTGATCAGAAAGTTACAAAGGAGATCAGGCTATACGGATTAAACGGTGATGATAAATTTGAGATAGATCCTGATGTTTCCTCAAAGATCCACTTCAGGATAATTGGTGGTAAAGGGAAGGATAGTTTTGACCTGAAAGGCAACACCAGGAATAAGATCTATGACCTTTCCCTGGAAAAGAACGGCATAATAAATATGCGTAAAACACAAAAGAAATTCTCAGCCGACCCTATGGTAAATGAATATAAGACCAATGAATTTGAATATACCCGTATAAGATTTCCACAGATAAATCTTGGTTATAACGAAGAAGATAAACTGCTGGTAGGATTGGGTTTTTCACGTCGTACCTATAATTTCAGAAAAGAGCCTTATTCAACAGACCAGAAACTGGTTACCTTATATGCACCCTTTGAAGGTGCATACCAACTCAGGTATAATGGGATATTTAATAAGATTCTGTTTGGTAACGACCTGCTTGTGCATATGCAATTGGTTAACCCCACGTTGAATAATTTTTTCGGTTTAGGTAATGAAACAGCAAACAATAAAGATCTTGACAGAAAATTTTACCGGGTACGGTATAAATATTTTGAAACCGACATTGCCATCAGGAAAAGGCTGACCAATGCTTTCAGTGTCTCTGTTGGTCCCAGCTATTATTACTACAGCAGTAAATATAAAGACAATGCAAAACGCATTTTAGGTAACCCCACTGCCATTGGCACGGATTCCATTTCTATTTATGGCGATAAACAATTTTTGGGTGGTAAAGCAAGGTTTGATATCAATTATGTCAACAGTGAAATATTGCCTACACGGGGTATTACCTGGTATAATGAAGTTTCCATTCTTCGGGGTTTCAATGTCAACACACATGCGCTTACTAAATTGACCACCGATATGACCATTTATGCCAGTTTAAGTGACCATTCAACACTTTCGGCAATTATCCGTGCCGGTGGCGGCCATATTTTCAGTAAGCATTACGAATACTTCCAGGCACTAAGCCTGGGTTCCAATAATTATTTAAGAGGTTATAGAAAAGACAGGTTTACCGGTACTTCAACAGCATATGCAAATACCGAATTGCGGGTGAGGTTATTAAAATCAAAATCTTATATAGTGCCGGGTGATGTAGGTGTGATGGGATTTTACGATATAGGTCGTGTGTGGCAACGTGGCGAGGATTCCCGAAAATGGCACAATGCTTATGGAGGTGGTTTATACTATATTCCTTACAGCCTTGTTATGATCTCTGCTACCATGGGATTTTCTCCTGAAGACAAAGTGTTCAATTTTTCGCTGGGTACAAAATTTAAACTGAATTTTTAAAAGCAAAATATGGATACAAATAATTTATATAAAAAGACAGAACAGTATGTGACACAACTGTTCAATGAGAATCAAAATGCCGACCTGGTATTCCATAACCTGGAGCATACGAAAGAAGTTGTTGAAAGAACGAAAGAAATTGCCGGCCACTATTACCTGAGCGAAAATGACATGCTGGCCGTGTATATAGCTGCCTGGTTTCATGATACCGGTTACCTGTTTACCGATGCCGGTCATCATGAAGAAAAAAGTGTGGAGCTGATGCAGGATTTTATGAAAACGCATGCAGCAGATGAAAAGCTGGTAGCAACTATAGAAGCATGCATATTGGCTACTCGTCCGCCACGCCAGCACGACAATTTGCTTAAAGAAATTATTTGCGATGCAGATACTTACCACCTGGGTACCAAAGCATTTAAAGAAGCCGATAAAAAAGTATGGGACGAATATAACCGGAAAGGCACATCAGTTGATGAAAAGGAATGGATCGCCAAAACAACGGTATTGTTAAGTGAGCATGAGTTTTATACAAAATATTGTAAAGACCTGTTAGAAAAAGGAAAACAAAAAAATATGAAAAAGCTACAAAAAAAAGCCAGCGAAAAAGATAAAAAAGAAGAAGAAACAGAAGCAGAAGAGTATTTGAAGCTTTCTGATATGCAAAAGGATAAGACGGGCCTCATGTCTAAAGGCATTCAAACCATGCTGAGGCTCACTTCGCAAAATCATTTTCACCTGAGCGATATGGCTGATAGTAAAGCCAATATTCTTATATCGGTAAATGCCATTATTATATCTGTTATTCTGGGTGTGTTGATGCGTAAGCTGGAAGAAGTGCCTTACCTCACTATTCCGTCTATCATATTTTTAGGGGTATCGTTAACTACAATAGTTATTTCAATTATTGCCACCAGGCCTAAAGTTAGCGGAGGTACTTTCACCAGCCAGGACATTCTTGATAAAAAAACCAACCTTTTATTTTTCGGCAATTTTCATAAAGCCAGTTTTGAAGAATATAATGATGCGATGCGAAAAATGATGAGTGATACAGATTACCTGTATGGGTCACTCATAAAGGATATATATACGCTGGGCACCGTGCTGGGCAGAAAGTACAGGTTGGTAAGGCTGGCATATAATATTTTTATGATCGGCCTGATTGTTTCGGTACTGGCCTTTGCTTTGGCTGCACTGGTTTTTCATGGAGATGCTTTTGTTAACAGTACAGTAACCCAGGCAAAAGGTTCTCCCTTCTAATATTTATTTTATGTTGTACAACAGAGACCTTAGCTGGTTGGGATTTAATTTCAGGGTATTGCGTGAAGCTTCAGATAAAAATGTTCCCTTGTTTGAAAGAATGAAATTTCTTTCTATATTTTCCAGCAACCTTGATGAATTCTTCAGGGTAAGATATCCGGCAGTGATCGCATTGGGTAAACTGCATGAAAAGACCAGGATAAAAGCCAGTATTGAGATCACAGAAGATATAGCTGAAAAAATTCAACAGGAAGTTAATCGCCAACTCGATTTTTTTGGTAGTACACTTACGCAGGAGATCATTCCTGCATTAAAAGAAAACGGTATCGTTTTTTATTATAACAGTGCCATACTCCCCGAACACAAACGTGAGATAAAAGAGATATTCCTTACTTATGTGTTGTCTTTTATTCAACCCATTTTTTTAGAAGGAGCAAATACGCAGGCTTTTATGCCGGAGAATAACCAGCTTTATTTTGTGGTTACTTTAAAAGAGATGAACCAGGGTATATTAAAACAGGCCATCGTAAATATTCCTTCCGGCAAACTGAACAGGTTTTTTAGTTTGTCACCGGTGCATGGTGAAAAATATGTGATCTTCCTGGATGATATCATCAGGGAAAATCTGCAGTTTATTTTTCCCAAGCTGGAAATACTGAGTGTATACAGCATTAAGTTCAACCGGGATGCTGAACTGAGCTTAGGTGATGAATACAGCGGAGATCTCCTGAATAAGATAGAAAAGCAACTGAAGAAAAGAGATATCGGGCTCCCCTCACGTTTTTTGTTTGAAAATACCATGCCGCGTAATGTGCAGTTATTTTTGGCTGCAGAATTTTCGGTAAAGTTTGAAGATATGTTTGCCGGTGGCAGGTATCATCATTTAAGCGATCTGTCATCTTTCCCGGTATCAGATAAAAAATTGTATAACGAAAATTTTAAACCGCTTTCTGCAACAAAAATGATGGATAGCGGGGATATTTTTAACATACTGGAGCAACAGGATGTTTTGTTGCACTTGCCTTACCAGTCCTATAACCCGGTCTTATCTTTTTTTAACCAGGCGGCAGTTGATGCAGATGTTACAGACATTTTTATTACGTTGTACAGGCTTGCTTCAGAATCTCATATTGTTAATGCGTTGATAAGTGCCGCCAAGAACGGCAAGAATGTGGTTGTTTTTATTGAGTTGAAAGCAAGATTTGATGAAGCCAATAATATTAAATGGAGCAGGGTAATGAAGGAAGCCGGCATCAGCCTGCAGTATAGCCTTCCGCAGATCAAAGTGCATTCAAAGATCGCATTGGTTAAGAAAAGAACCGATGGACATGAATTGTCTTATGCCATATTAAGTACAGGAAATTTTAATGAAGTAACCGCCAGGTTTTATACAGACCATGTATTACTCACTTCAAATATGGCCATCATTACCGAATTAAAGTCATTATTTGGATTTTTGGAAAAAGGCCGCAATGAAATTGGCGATGCAAAGATCAAATTCAACGAATTACTGGTATCTCAGTTCAATATGGTGGAAGAATTTGAAAGACGTATCGGAGCGGAAATAAAAAAAGCAAAGAAGGGGCTGCCGGCACGTATCCGGATAAAAGTTAACAACCTCGAAGAACCGGGTATGATCAATTTATTGTACAAGGCCGGTAAAGCAGGCGTACAGGTTGAACTTATTGTGAGAAGTGTTTGTTGTATAGTACCGGGTTCCGAAGGCACAAATGAAAACATAACAGTACGCAGGATTGTAGACCGTTTTCTCGAACATAGCCGTTTATTTATTTTTGGAACCGGGGATGATGTATATGTATTCATGGGATCGGCAGACCTGATGACCAGGAACCTGTATCACCGCATTGAAGTTTGTTTTCCGGTACGGGATACAATTTGCCGGAAGGAATTGGTAGATTACTTTGAAATGCAATGGGCTGATAACAGTAAGGCGGTGCAACTTTTACCGGATAATCAATATATACCGGTTCCTGTGGCAAATGATCAAATTATAAATGCACAGCAAAGCATTTATGAATATCTGAAAACAGAAAATGAAATTATCTAACTCAACTTTTTCGGGCGTAGTTAAATACCGTATGCGTATCATACTGTACATTGCTATTTTCTGGACACTTATTGATATTGTTGCCGTGTTAGTGTTTAAGGATACCAGTATCAGGAGCCCTTTTAAATCCGGACTTTTAAGAGAGATCGCTGTTTTTTTGATGAGTTGTTTGATGGGTTATTTGTTTGTATTCACGCTCAAGAACGTATTCCGTAAACAATCTCCATTCGTCAATTTTATTTTTAAGAGTATCATTTTACTGATCGCTGCTTTTACCATAAATTTCATAGTTCATTTTATTGACAGTGTATTCATAAGCAGTAAGGGCACCCGCGAAGCGCTGCAGATCTCTTTCAATGATATATTACAGCTTAAAGTACTGCTGCAGAAAATCATTTACTGGATGATACTTTTTGTAGTTACGCAATTGTATATTGATATCAATGAAAAATATTCACCCGGGGTATTTATGGATATCATCACCGGGAAATACATGCAGCCTAAAATTGAGAACCGTATCATCATGTTCATGGATCTTAAAGATTCCACACCTATCGCAGAAAAACTGGGGCATGTTGAAAATTTTAAGTTCATCCGCGATTTCATTTTCCTTGTTTCTATGGCCATGATAGAACACGACGGAAGGATATACCAGTATGTAGGAGACGAAGTAGTTGTGTCCTGGCTTTATAAAAAGGGTAACACAAAAAAATGCATGGCTTCCATTATTGAGGCACGGAAGAACCTTCAAAAATACAGTGATGAATTCAGAAGAAAATATGATATAGTCCCGGAATTTAGGGTGGGCGTGCATATGGGCGAAGTAACCGTGGGGGAGATAGGGGTGATCAAAAAGGACCTGGCCATGAGTGGAGATACCATGAACACCACAGCAAGGATACGGAGCGCCTGTAATGAGTTGAACCAGAAATTCATCATGTCGAAAGATTTTATGGAACACAGCGATCTTAAGGAATGGCAGGGAGAAAGCCTGGGTATTGTTGACCTGAAAGGAAAGTCTAACGGCATTGAACTATTCTCTATTAAGATCTGACAGGAATGATAAGCACATAACAATATGATCAGGAAAATACAACACAGGGTAAAAAAGATCTCCGATGCTATGACCTTGCTTACGGTTCAACTTATTCTTGTATTTATTGCTTTTTGTGTTTCACTGGGCCTGGTGATCCTGATCGTACGGGAAATATTTTACGAAAAAGAAGATAATATTGATCATATGGTATTTGACTTCCTGCGACCTTATGTATCAGATATCCATACCTCTATCATCCAGTTCTTTACTTTTTTTGGATCGCAGCAATTCCTGGTGCCTGCCTGGCTGCTGTTCCTTACCTATTACTTTTTTATCCGTAAGAATAAATGGTACTTTATTAAAATGCTCACCATTTCAATATGTACTGTTGCATTAATGTTGGGTTTAAAATTATTCTTTAATCGCCCACGGCCGCTGATACCGCTTTTAAAAGAAGTGCCCGGACTTAGTTTCCCCAGCGGCCATGCATTTATGAGCTTTGTTTTTTATGGCATGCTTATATACATTGTGTACCGGGAGATAAAAAATAAATGGCTCAAATGGATATCCATCTTTTTCCTGGCATTCATGATCCTTATGATCGGGCTCACCCGGGTGTACCTGCGTGTGCATTATGCAAGTGATGTATTGGCAGGTTTTTGTTTTGGATTGATGTCGCTGGTTATACTGCTATGGTTGTTAGGCAGGATCGAAAAATTCAATGAGAAAGAGTTGCCGGCTACACTGAATGTAACCAAGCCTCCTGGAGATCTGCCTGCGGCAAAAGCCGGTTAAGAGATAAGCATCGCCTTGGTTCGTGTCCTCACGAACCAACTATATCAATCCCCATCAAATACCTGATACAAGTTATTTAAAAAACCAAATTCATCAATACCCAATTCATAAAACCGTGCTGAAGAATAATGATAAGAGATATCATCCTTGGCCAATAACCATTTTCCAGAAACAGGATTATGATGAATGTAATCTAACTTTTGCTTCGCTACTTCGCGGCTCCATAACTCTATCTATTAGCGAATGGTTCGTGAAGACACGAACCAAGGCGATGTAGCACCACTGTAGTTAATCCGTTTTAAATGTCACCATTACCGGAACATGATCGCTGTATTGTTTCCAGACATCATATTCCCCGATCTCTACAGATTCAATTTTATCAGTCATATCAACCGACGCAAAACAATAGTCAAGATGATAAGGTTTGTCTTTGTGCTTGTATAAATAAAAAGTAGGATGCTCCTCTTTACCCTGTACCTGTTTATGATGCAGGTGGTAACAGCTAAATATGCCTTTCTCTTCCAAACGCTTTACAACATTCGAATGATTGCCGGCCCTGTATTTCCTGTCCCAGATCGTGTTGCTGTTAAAATCGCCGATGAGGATGGTTTGTTTGTTCTTTAATTTTTTATCATAATGATGAATAGCTTTCCATACCTGTTCAACATATTGCCCGTCGGGATCATCGGGATTATTTGCCCAAATGGCATATAATGTGAAACTGAGTTCAAGGCCGGTTACCGCAATGGGAATGATCATTTTCAATTCCGGGTTGTGATTGCGGAGCAGTTTAAACCTCAGGTCGCCATAGGAAAAAATACCAAGCCCTTTATTTTTATTGCTGCCATACCAAAGCATATCGGTTGGTAGGGGTGTAGCGGGATCGAATTTTAAATTATCGGGATGTTCACATTCAGGAACAATTAAAATATCCGGCTTATGGGTTAAAATGAAAGGTGCTTTTTTTCTAAAAGCCATATTGCAGTTCCAGGTGATGATCTTCATGTACCGGGTAGTATTTAAGATAATGTGCCGGCCGGGTTAAGGCTTTGAGGAGGCACCTGTTAAAGTAACGCAATTTTCTGATGACAACAAAGCATAATCAGGCTCAAAGCAACTTCTTCAAAAAAGGCATGCCTTTACCGGTTGTAAGATAAGTTTGTAAACTCGCCAGGAACATATCCCAGCCAGCCTCGCAGATTGTATAACATTCCATACTTTGATTTAACCCCTCGTGCAAAAAATGTAAAGTTGTGCCTTGCCCGGTAGCGCTTAATGACCATATCATTTTGGTACCTACCCATTCAGACTTGTTTTCCAGCGACGGATTATTGATATAGGCTTTAACACATTCCCATATTACCTGACTGTTGGGTATGACGTCAACAATATTGAATGTTTTTTGGGTTTTACCAAACGCAATAGTAAAGCTGTCGCCTTTATGGGCCGAAGCCCCCGACAGGTCATTACTCCACCAGTCTGCAATATGCAATGTAATGGCAGCGTAAACTTCAGCTACCGGTTTGTTTATAATAATGTCTTTTTTATAATCGTTCATATATGTTTGTTGATTAGCTTATGAAAACTATTTATTGCCGGATGTTAATTGCTTTTCGTTCTCGGTTTGTGGCTTACCCTTGCCATTCGCCTTGCCTTTACCTGTAGTGATGAGGCTGTGTAAACTCTGTTGTATATAAGTGGTCCAGGCGCCCTGGCAGATATCATAACATTCGTACTCCGGAACCAGGCCCAATTGTGTAAATGTGAGTTGGGCTTTATTATTTTTTCCAGCGATGTCAAAAATAATTTTATTACCCGTCCATTCAGTTTTATCTTTTGTGAATTTAAAATAATTGTCCAGCACCAGCCATACCACTTTTTTGTTGGGCACCAGTTCTATTAATTTCATTTTGCAGCGGTGTACATCTTCATAATGATAGTTAAACTCATCATTAAGTTTGTCTGTGCTGCCTTCAATTTCTTCCGACCACCAGCCCCGTGGATCATTAATGGCGTCGAATACTTGTTTGGGTGTTTGGTCTACCAACAGGGTAGTGCTAAAATTGGTTGCATTCATTTGCATAGCGTTTTCTTTTTTGTTTTTATGTAAGCAATATAAATTGCCCATGGTGATAAGCCAGGTGACTTGTCCGGGTAATTATAATGTTTAATTTGTTGCGATGTGGCTCATTAGCAAAATCTTCTTCAGAAACGGCAGTATGTTTTTGAAACCATTCCTCGGGCTGTAAGCTGTCAAATTTTTGTTTTAGTACTTCATTCTGTTTGGCCCAATATGCCCTTAAGTCTTGAGTTGGGGGGAGTTCATTTACGGTTTTATCAGGCGACTCAATAAAAGGCACAAATAATTCAGGGTGCAATTTATCTCCGAGATCTAATAAACGCAGCATGTCATCATGCACCGCTATTATATGTCCTAAAAGGTATATTCCCCTGTTCTTACCGGGAGCAATTTCCTGTAGCAACTGCTCATCGGAGAGTGCGTTAAGGGATGCATCAAAATTTTTTATCAATGCATACCACCTGTCAAATATCATTTTTAATGTTGTTGCTGTTGTGTTCATTTTAATTGTTTTAAGTGAAAAGCGTTTAGTGAATGCAAATGTATTGTCTTAAATACAAACAAAAGGGGTGTAAAATAGACTTTGTAGTGGGTTGATTCGGACAAGATTAGTTTCTACCTTTACCGAAAATAATAGAGATGAAACATCTTACTATATTGGTTCCTGATGGTCAGAATAAGCTGAGCAGTATAATATGTACTTACAAGATCTTTATGAAAGCCAATGCATATTGGAAAGAGAACAAGGGAGAAGACAGGTTTATCATCCAGTTAGCCGGTATATCAAACGAAGTTGAATTTTACGAAGGCTTGTTTACTGTAAAGCCGCACACTAATATTTCAATGATCGCAAAAACCGATCTCATCATAGTTTCTGCATTGAATAATTATGACTACCCGACATCGATCCGGCAAAATAAGCCGATCACCGAGTGGATCGAAAAACAATATAAAGATGGCGCAGCGGTTGCAACTATGTGTACAGGTGCTTTCCTGCTGGCATCATCAGGTTTGCTCGATGGAAGGAATTGTTCTACACATTGGGCAGCGGACGCTACCTTCAAAACCATGTTTCCAAAAGTGAATTTACAAACGGACCAGTTGATCACCGACGAAAACGGGATATATACCAATGGAGGCGCCTTTTCTTTTTTAAACCTCATCATTTACCTGGTAGAAAAATATTACGACAGGCAAACCGCTATTTACTGTTCCAAGATTTTCCAGATAGAAATGGACAGGAATAGTCAATCGGCATTTACCATATTCACGGGGCAGAAGTCGCACGGTGATCTAATGGTCCAGGAAGCCCAAACCTATATTGAAACAAACCTGCATGAAAAAATATCGGTTGAGCACCTCTCATCAAGGTTTGCCGTTGGCCGTCGGAATTTTGACAGGCGGTTTATAAAAGCAACGGGGAATACGCCTGTTGAATATTCGCAAAGAGTAAAAATTGAATCCGCAAAAAAAGCATTTGAAACAAGCCGCAAAACGATCAATGAAGTGATGTACGAGGTTGGTTATTCTGATGTAAAAGCGTTTCGTGAAGTATTTAGAAAGATCACGGGCATGTCGCCTTTGGAATACAGGCGTAAATATAACAAGGAAGCGGTACTGTAAATCTTATACATTTCATCTTGTAAAATGGTCCCAGGCTAGTTTTGCAATATCTGCAATTATTTTCTCGTTCGTTTTTTCATTTTCAGTTGAATTAGTAACAAACACGCTGATGAAAAAATGCTTTCCGTTCGGTAAAAAAACAATGCCGATATCATTAACAGCCGCAGTTAAGCCCGCTTTATTGGTTCCTGAAGTGCCCGTTTTATGGGCAACTACCGTTCCGTTGGGCAGCTGCCCTTTTAACCTTTCAGGGCCTGTTTTCGTTTGTTTCATTATTTTCCAGATGAAAGCATAGCTTTTTTTCGACAATAATTTTTTATCATTGTAATAAAAAAATACCATCACTTCAGTTGCAGCTTTCGGCGTGGTCCAGTTCTGGAATTGCAGGTCCCAGTTGGCCTGCATCACTTCTTCATTGATCTTTATGGATATATCAGTAAAACTATTTTTCACAAAATAGTCTTCAACAACTTTGGGGCCGCCCAGGAGTTTTAATAGCAGTTCGCATCCAACATTGTCACTTTCTGCAACGGTATATTCCAGGATCTGGGAAATTGTAAGCGTCACTCCTTTGGGATATTTTTTTGCGATCGGGCTATACAGGTTTGGCAAAATGTCCTTCGGTTCAATTTTTATTTTTTGATCCAGGGAGAATTTTCCTTTGTCAATTTCGGATAACATGACCAGTGCAATATGAAATTTAAATACACTTTGCAATGGAAAATGCCCTTCGCCATTTAATGTCAAAGTATCTTTTCCATCATTCCCCATAATTGAAACGCCCACTACCGCATTCTTTGTGGAAACGACCTGCTGTATCTTTTGGCGTAACAATCCCGTTGTTTGGGAAACTGACTGGCAACTGATCAATACCAGCGATAGTATTGTTACATAAAATGGTTTGGCCATAAACGTACCCTGTTTGTTTTCGTTGTCATCTTTAACTATTAAAGAAACGAATTTTTCTTATGACTGCAAAGCTACTTGATATCCCTTCAGATCAACGATTAAAGATCTTGTGAAATAATGGTTTGACTGTTTAGAAAGACGCCGGCATAACAGCAGCCCGGCCCGGATTATACCGGGCCGGGCTGCTTCGTTATTTGCAATGCCCATGCTGAGTTATTAATTTTCTACGGATTCAAATATCACTGCTTTTTAACCTGCTGTATTTCTTCAACCCCTTCTGCAGTATATTTCAGGGTAATATAACCTTTGCTGTTTTCCAGGATAGCCTGGTATGCCACATTACCGTAAGCGGTTATTTCCTTTGCATTGAACAAATGCCAGGAAGCATAATCTTTTTTAATTGATTTGCTGAATGCTGCGGGTAATTGCTCCATGCCACAATCAGTAATCACGTAATTCAATTCAGCTTTTGCCGTAAAACTCGCACTGCCTTTCCGATCATTTATCACGAAAGAAACCAAAATATTATCAGCGCTACTGGTCCATCTGAGATTTGTAGCATTTGGAAATAAAGCAGAAAACCTGGTAACAATTGCAGGGTCTGCCGGATCAACAGTTTTTGTACTGCTATTTTCATCCATGATCATAGTAGTATTTGCACCCGGTGATTTCACGGAATTGCTGGCATATACTTGCTGGGCAAAAGAGGTAGATGATAACCCCAGGGCCAGTAAGAAAGTTACGGCGATAGTTTTTGTAGAAGCTGTCATGATTTTTAGTTTTAATAATTTAAAAAAAGGTTTAGAGCTTTTCATGACATAAAATTATGACTCAACCTTCCGGCTGGCTATAAGAATTGATTCAAAAGCTATCAGTTTTGCGTCAATTTTGACTCGAAACATAATCTGAAGGTGTGATGCCGTACTGTTCTTTAAAACACTGGCTGAAATAAGAGGGACTGCTAAAGCCTGTCTGGTAGGCCGCCGACGAAATATCCAGGCCTGTCGAGAGAAGGGTGGAGGCCTTTTGCAAACGATATTGCCTTATAAGATCGTTGGTAGAAATATCGAGGAGTGATTTTAACTTACGGTTCAACGTACTTCGGCTCATCGCCATCGTTTTACAGAGGTAGTCAACCCCCAGGTCTGCGTCATCCAGTTTAGCATCCATCTCCCGGTAAAGCTGCAAAAGGAAAGGATCGGTAATAACAGGTAATTGATCCGGTGGTGCTGTGCTGATCAACCGGGCCTGCAACCATGACCTTAGTTTTTGCTGCAGCTGCAGTAGGTTAGCTGTGCGTAATTCCAGTTCCTGCAGGTTAAAAGGTTTGGTCATATAATCATCGGCGCCGGTTTCCAATCCTTTTAACCGGGCATCATGGGCGGCCTTTGAAGTGAGTAAAATAAAGCCAATATGAGCAGTGCGGTTATCTGCTTTGCAAATGCGGCAAAGATCGAAACCATCCTGCCCCGGCATCATTACATCGCTGATCACGATATCCGGAAGCTCCTGTACTATGATCTCCCAGGCCTTCAGTCCATCAGCAGCCTCAATAACACGATAATGTTTGCTCATAGCTTCTGCCAGGAACGACCGAAGTTCATCATTATCTTCTACCAGCAGCAACATCGGTGCATCCTGTTCAGGCGTAGCAGTATGTTGCATTTCAGGTTGAATGGTACCGGCTGATTGCGCCGCCACAACAGCCACAGTTTTTTTAAACGGTATCGAAACCACAAAACTGGTAGGTCCGCCGGATCTGCTTTCCAGTTTCACGGTTCCCTGCATTAGTTCGGTTAATTCTTTCACCAGGGAGAGCCCTATGCCTGTGCCTCCATAAGTGTGTGCCGAATCATCGACCTGGTAAAAACGATCGAATATTCTTTGTTGTTGATCGGCAGGTATGCCGGGCCCGCTATCTTTTATTTCGAGCTGTATGTTATCTTTCTCAGAAGAAAAAAGCGAAACGGAAACTAACCCGCCACCGGGTGTAAATTTTAATGCATTGCTCAGCAGGTTATAAATTATTTTACTCCATTTTTCTTCGTCAAACAAATAAAACCCCGTAATATCCCGGGCAGTAAAACAGAGCTCAATATTTTTTTCTTTGGCAGCAACTTCAAATGATCGCACACAATCAGCGGTAAACAGGTCCAGTTCTCCGGTAGATAATTTTATTTTGAGCTGACCGTCGTTTAGTTTGGAAAAATCAAGAAACTCGTTAATTAACTGTAATAACTGCTTTGAATTTCGCTGCGCTGTTTTTACGCTGCTGGTGGCCGCAGCAGAAAGAGAAGGATCATGCTCCAGTTTTTCCAAGGGGGTAATGATCAGGGTTAACGGTGTGCGAAACTCATGCGTAATATTGCTGAAGAACCGGTCCTTCATTTCGTCCACTTCTTTTAAACGCCGGGCCTCCCTTTTTTCAAAAGCAAGATTCTGTCTTGCCTTTAACTGTCTTTCCCGAAAAATAAAATACCATCTTACCAGGGCAATTGCGATCAATGCATAAATAACCCGTGCCCACCAGGTAGCCCAGAACGGCGGGTGAATAACTACCCTGATCTCTTTTATCGTATCGCTCCATAGTCCATAGTTATCCGTAGCATTAATGCGGAACGTATAACTGCCCGGTCTGAGTGCTGTATAAGAAGCAATATTTGACGTGCCGTTCTCTATCCAACCCTCATCAACGCCATTTAACTGATAACGGTATTTCGTTTTTTGGGGCTGGTTAAATAAAAGGGCGGCAAATTCAAAACGCAGGTAATTTTTATTATAAGGTAACTCAACAAATGATAATGAACTCAAAGGTTCTTTGATAATGCTGTTGGCTATACTGATATCCTGGGCCTGGTTGTTTACCTGCAGGCCCGTAAGAAGCACCGGCACATCTACTTTTTTATTATTGAATTCAAAATCAGCCGGGTTAAAAATTGTGTATCCATCTAAACCACCAAATGCCAGGCGCCCATCGGGAAAAGTAAATTTATGCGCCCTGTTAAATTCATTGCCTGGCAGGCCATCTGTTTTTTCAAATAGAGTGACTTGTCCTGTTGCAGCATCAAATCTAAAGATCCCTTTATTGGTACTGCACCATATTTTTCCGGCTTTGTCGGGCAATATGCAATAGATGGTATTGTTTGGCAATCCATCATCTGTAGTATAAATGCGCTGTAATCCCTTTTTCACATCCCACAAAATCAACCCACCTCCACGGGATCCGATCCAAAACTTGTTTTTATCCAGCGGGTCGGGACAAATCTCTGTCAAAGTCTCCGGCATTATTCCATTCGGTAACTGTCCGGCAAATTTGTTGATCCTTTTCGTACCCTCGTATTGTAACAATCCATGGTTATTTGTAGTAAGCCAAATATAGTCTCCAATGTACCTGGCATCCGTTAGCTCCACCGTCTTCATACTTTCTTTATCAAGCAGGAATTTTTCCGGCATGGCCATTGTGGTTTTCCAGGAATACCATGTAGTTGTATTTTGATCAAATGCCCATATGGCGGCATCAGGCATAGCCAGTATGGCTGTATAACTTGTACTACTTGGAAAATGAGGAAACGAAGAAAGGCTTCCTTTCTGAAACTGGTAAATTTTATCTTCGCCTAACCAATGAGAAGTGAAGAATAAATTTCCCTTTGTGTCCCAGGCATGCCTGAAGGAAAAAGAAGCTTCCGTGTATGTCTGCGGCTTTGAAATATCAGCCCGCTTTACCCCGGCTTGCTCCAGTATGTCAGTTATAAAACCGGCCCGGTACCCGTACGATTCGAATGACGATGACTGCAGGTCAATCTTCAATAAACCCTGTGCATTTACACTTAGCCACAATACATCTGAACGATCAATAAAAAAAGCACTGATGCGTAATGTTGGGTTGATGGTATTCTCCCATAACAGCTTCATTTCACCGGTTTCTGTGATCCTGAAGATCCGCCCGGCATTTTCAAAATACACCCGGCCCCTGGCATCTACCTGCAAGTGGCTGTTCCCTGCAAATCTCTCGACTATTTTAACCGGGGGTACTGTAATTGTCTTGCTTGTTTTTTTATTAATGTCAAGCAAAATGATCTTATCCATATCAGCAAACGCCAAACGATCAGCCTGCAAACACACTATAGAATATCTTTTTAAAAATGCATTTATAATTTCATGGGATGCCTCTTTTTTTACATTGGTGGCAAAAGGTATCCATTCAAACTTTCTGCGGCTGGTATCACTTACCTGTACACCATTTTCGCTGACGAGGTAAAGCTTCCCTTCCTTTGATTCTACAATGGCGCTAAGCGTATCCTGTTGTAACATGCCATTCGCCCTGTTTGCATAATATACTTTGCCTGTTTTGTTGTTGAGCCAGCCCATGCCTTTATGATCTTCCATCATGAAGAACCAGTTGTCTGTATTAAAACCCACCCGCCAGGTTTGCCAACGGGCATGTGGAATTTTGTTTAATTGGTCCACGGTTATATTCCGGCTTGCTTTAAAGCTGCGCATGTTAAAATCATCAGCCTCGGTTAAACTATAATAAATCCTGACAGTATTATTTTGAACCCTTACAATATTATTGATAACATTGGCAGCTATACTGGTACTATCTTTTGGATTGTGGTGAATGGTCTTAAATCCCCTGCCATCATAACGGCACATACCATCCAGTGTTGACATCCATATAAAGCCATCATCATCCTGTACGATACTACTGATGAAACTTTGTGGCAGGCCATCCTCTACACCAAAATGTTGTTGGTTGGTAAACAGCCGTTGTTGCGCAAAACCGGTTTGTGTAGTAATTAAAAAAAATAGTACCCCGACTGATCTTAAAAGATGAGCCATAAAGTAATGACCGGCTTTTTGGCTCAAGGGTGGCAGTTATTTATATGTTTTGAATTATGTATTACAGGTCACCAGGCCATATTCTTTTAAGATATGACCTGTTTATAAAGATACACTAAATCATGTGCCGGATCTGGATAAGAATTGTGTTAAGCTTTTTCAGGTGTAGCGGTTCGGGCTGCTGTCCTTTGTTGTTATTTAAGTATATGGTTCTTCTTAGTTCCATATTTCATTTATCTCTGTCAATACAATTGGATTCCCGTCAGTAACAACAATAGTATGTTCGTGCTGTGCCATAAAGCCGCCCTTATTTCCAACCATCGTCCAGCCATCATGCAGGGTTTCGGCATATGTTGATGTTGTTGATATAAATGTTTCAATGGCAACAACAGAATTTTTCTTAAATCTTGTGTTATTATAACGGTCTCTGTAATTTGCTATTTCACGGGGTTCTTCGTGAAGGCTTCTTCCTATTCCATGTCCGGTAAGATTTTTGATGACTTTGTAACCTCTTTTCTTGGCTTCGGTTTCAATTAAGGATCCAATGTCAGAAATACGAACCCCACCTTTTATATTATATATTGCTTTATGTAAAATTTGTTTTGAAGCGTCTATAAGTTTTTGGTGTTGATTTACATCTTCACCAAGTACAAATGACCCTCCGTTGTCCGACCAAAAGCCATCCAGTTCTGCTGAAACGTCAATATTAATCAGATCACCTTCATCAAGTATTTTTTTGTCGGATGGTATACCATGACAGAATTCATTATTAATACTTATGCAGGTCCAGCCAGGAAAACCATAAGTCAAATATGGTGCTGATTTTGCCCCTAAATCATTAAGGATCTGTTTGCCAGAGTTGTCTAATTCTTTTGTCGTCATCCCCGGCTGGGCAAAGTTTCTCATTTCCTTCAAGGTATAAGCAACAGCTTCGCTTGCCTTTTTCATTCCGGTTAATTCTGACTCTTTTGTTATTGACATATTTTTTTTCTTTGATTATTGTTATAGTCGAAATTATAGGGGCCGCCTTTTCCTGTTGAGATCAGA
Organism: Ferruginibacter sp.; assembly: GCA_039926045.1. Lineage (GTDB taxonomy): Bacteria > Bacteroidota > Bacteroidia > Chitinophagales > Chitinophagaceae > Ferruginibacter. The sequence goes on along the minus strand of JBDSXS010000068.1, from coordinate 12,139 downwards.
GATACACCAAAATGACCAAATAATAACTAGTGGTACTAACCATGCTGCAATATCGGAATAAAGAAAAGCATCAGATTCATTTTTTGTGATCCTGTTAAAGAAACCCATACCAAATCTATCAATAAGTCTTATAGTGACAAAATAAGAAGCACAGATAAAGCCGCTTACCATAAATCGTTGATGAAGTATTATTTTTCTCTTCTTAATAAAGTAAAATGCTAAAGAAATAAAGAGCAACCACAAGGTGGTGGCCATATATTGAGAAGGTATACAACTGGTACATGGATTCCCCGGAATAATAAAGTACAGCGCCAGTATGCACAATAATGAGGCGGTAATAAAAAGCGTACCTAATTTACGGTGTGTCGATAGATATTTATTCCTAAAAGACGGAATAAACTGGAATACTCCTGTGATGTAGACTATAACGCCTGCTGAGATATGTAGTACGAACCACATGCGGTCCATAGATGCGGTCTTACCCATGTACTCCGGGATGCCTTCGCTTAGATACCTGAATTTTGGAATTAGAAAATAAAAGAAACAAGTAAAAAAGAGAAGCCAAAAAAGCGACCTGGAAATTTTAATTAGCATTGAATGAAATATTTAAAATATTATTTTTGGCCTGACAGATCATATAAATGTGCAGCAGCTTCCAGATCTTCTTTGTAACCATCGGGGTCAGGAATAACCCCGATCTCCTTTCCAATAACATTTCCTAAATATGCCTTTATGCTGTCGGGAAAAGTCTGTCTTTCTGTCCACTGCGAAAAGAAGAACCAAACTCTTTTATTGCCTTTAAATTTATCCAGTTCTCTTAAATAAGGCACAATACTATCATAGGAATTACCCGTAACATAATTGGTGATACCTTCTTTTGGTCCGTAAAAATGTAACGCATGTCTCGCTTTAAAATAAACATATAAAATGTCGCCGCGCTGTAGTTGTTTTTTCAATTCCCGCAGTACCGGTTGCGAAGATTGTGCGTTGAAAGGCGGTTGCTCTGGTGGTGATATGATTGTTAATAAAATTATAGGAAGTGCAATAACCAAACTTAAGGAAGTACTTACCACTGGCTTGAACAATAAAGGCAGCCAATTTTGTAATGCGGTTATGCCGGCGATCCCGCTAATAATTAAAGGCCATGTAGCATAAATGCCTACCCGGTTGTCAAAAGGAAGTGTCCTGGCTGTTGCAAGGAGCAGGGCAACAAACAGGGGCGAAAACAACAATAACGTTGCTGCTTTATATTTTTTAGCAATAAATATTATTCCGGGTATTGACAATAATAATAATGCTTTGGACACCATAGTTATTTGAGGAACAGTATCTTTCATCCAGAAAGTTAAAAAATATGAAAACTCATCTGCCAGGGTTGTATAGATCCATTTGACATAGTTGCTTATGCTGTCCAATGGAGCAAAGCCCCTGTTCCAATAGGCCGACATAGCCCCAGTGACTTTTCCACTAATAATAAATTTGGCATAAAAGGCCCCCCATGCGCAGGCAAGGGCCCAAAAAATAGAAATGATGAGAAAATGTTTTTTTGAAATGACGACATCTTTTTTGAATAATTGTAAAAAAATTATACCTAACAGCAATGGGGCTATCACTATTGCAGGTAAGGAGGAGAGAATTAAAACGAAACCCAAACCGGAGATTAGCCACAGGGTTGATCTTTTTATTTCCACTTTTATCAATTGTAAGGCCGACCAAACTAAAAACAATGCGGCAGTTATATCGCCGGAATATTGTTTGGCCTCTCCGGCATAAAACCAATGCGATACACTACCGGCAAACAGCATAAAAGCAGCAACCAACACGGGACCTTTAAGAAAATGCCTGGCCACATCCAGGAATAATAGCAGCGAAACCAATGACCAGATCCAGGGGAAAAAACGGAAAGCAAGATCATTTTCTCCAAATAAGGAAGTAGCAAATTTTTCCAATAATAAAAACCCAACCGGGGCTACCTGGTTATAATCTAATGATCTTGTTGCCAGCTGGTAATAAGTATGGTGTTGCACATTTAGTGCACCCGTTAATTCGTCAAACCACATAGATGACCGGCCAAAGAAATGAATGGAACTCAAAATGGCACCTGTTACAAATACCAGTAATAACCAAAAATTAATATGCCTTGGGTTAAGAAGATTTGAACGTTGCATTTGTCGGTAATTATTTATTATTTGGCATTTTTGAAATGGTAGAAATTTTGAAGCGGCATGGCTTTTTTGTTTTACCTGTTTGAACGCCTCACAACCATATATAACATAGAGAAGTTTGTTATAGCCAGCAACAGCATTGGAATTCTTCTCCATATCATATCCGTCGATATAAGTTTTTCAATTAAGTCATGAGAAAATGCCTGGTCCAATTTTGTCTGAATTGGTATTTGGATAGTTATAGTTGAGATCAATGCAATTAAATTGAATAGCAATGCAAAAATAACTAACCACTTTGGGATACCCATCGGCCGGAACCAAAATAAAAGTATTTGAGGAATAAAAGATAGAAAGAAAAATAGTACAAATAAAGGAATGATCAGTTCACTGTCAACATGATGAAACTTTGGAAATTCTTCCGGGCCTACCCAGCGCCATGTTCTGTAAGCAACGAGTGAATTTACTATGCCGCCTCCAAATACATAAAATGAAAGCAGGATATAAATTGAAAATACGATACTTGAAACTTTGCTTTTATTCATCGTTTTGGTTTTAAGATTCAAATTTATAAGGTCGCTGGAGCCCGCAGCTAACATCAGGGAATCTCGGATGCCGGGCCGGGATGTAAGTTAAAAAACGAAAATTGGATTTTATTGAAAATATTCTGGAATTAACGGTCAGGCCCAAACTGCCGCCTGTATCTGACTTAGCCTTTGACGATCGCTTTTAAGAATTGTTGAACTATTTCTGATCTTCCTATGGGTTCTAAGAAAAGTATAAAGAGATTAACGCCTAAGGCGAGATATGTAGCAGGATGTTTTAGTTTACCATATTTCCACGCTCCCAATAGCAACATTCCTATAATTAGAGCCTGTGCATAGTAAATTGGAGTTATTATATTAATATTGGGCCAATCTTTTCTGTCCATATCAACATATACATTTTGTATTCCACGGCCAAGAGCGGGCATCATGATGATAAATACCGTTGATATTAACCACCAGGCGTGATTTTCAACTTCTTTCCTGTGAATGATGCTTTTTATTACGGCATAACCGAAGGCTGTCATCATTACAATTTCTACTGCGGCCACACCAAAGAAAAACCAGGGTTGAAATGGTCCAAACCTCTCTGGTAATTCCAATGCACGCTGAGCATTTACAATGTCTCTGTTCATCATACTCAAGGCTGTTAAACATACACCCCCGGCAATGAACATGCCTATAATGCCATTGGTTCTATGCCTCTGCATTTGACCATGCGTAGCGAAATATGGCTGAATGATCAGGTATAGATACCAGACTGTACCTGTCCAATAATGAATATGGACAGACCAGGCATTATCAGAGAAATCGCCCCAATAATCCTTAAAGATCCCAATTTGCATGATGACCATTGGGATCATCATCCAAATGTAAAGGCTCTTATATTTATTTATCCAGGGGGTCATTACGTTTGTTTAAAATAGTAATCAACATCCAGCCTTGTTGCAGTTTGGGAAATTATTGCAGTGTTTGCCCATTGATGCTGTTGGTTAAAGAAACGAAATTTTATTGTGATTGCAAAGCCAGCATGCGTTTTTTTAGAGAAGACTTTTATTGTGTATTTGATAATAAGTTATAGATCCACTTTGCTATTTGGCGCCATATTGGAGTATCAAAAGCAAAGACCTCAAAAGTTTGTTCTAAAATTATGAACAACCCAATATATTTTAATACAGGGTGTATTTTTCCATTCCTGAATTTATCCCATATCCATGCAATAATAATAAGACTGTCTGCAAGTACAAGGGCGAACCAGATTTCGGGTTTTGGAACAGAAGGAAAATAATGCCGGAAGCGAAACCATGCCGGCCATAAAACAACAATAGTTGCTAATAGCATAAGTCTTTTATGGCTCTGCGGTACCTTTCTTTTTAAGATACCAGCCAAAACGAGGCAGAAAAATATAATTCCTGAAATGATCACCCCAAGCAGGCTTGAGTAAGCAGTTTCACCAAATCCCTGCCTTAGGTCTCTTTGTGCAACATACATACCAGCTGGTATCATAGTGATCATAACTCCGGCTGAAATAAAAAGGCCTAAAAAGCCAAGGGTTTGATGAATTTTATATTTATTGAAGTGTATTAAAGATGTTTGAAGGAGAAATAACAGGATCCATGCAAACGCAAAAGCTCCATGAATGTGGATCAATATCGGGGCTGAAAAACTATTTGTCGCTACCGGGATAATAAATGTTTTGGCAAAACCTATTAAAACAACAACAAGTGCCACAATGGCGATAATAAGAAAGAATGAGGGCTTTCTTTTGTGCAAGGCATTATCCATATTTGTTGAAAGTTTAATTTAAAAGCGCATAACTTCCGAGGCCTTGGTGATGTACGGGAATAGTAGCTGATTTAGCCTGGAACAAATGCTGATTGAAAAACTTTTGATGAAGATAACAACAAAAAGCTAAATAGTAAATGCCCAGCCACGAACCAAAGCACAACAGAATTACAAATGCCGAAGATAACAAGGTCAGGCCCGTATTTTGACAAACCTTTTATTGTGTGCAGTACCGAAGTAAATAGCTTATTTAAATTCAGATAGCAGTTTTGCTAAATTATCATATGCAAAATTAATTTTAGAACGATTGCTTACACATTCCGAGTTGAGTTTTATCTTAGGGTTTGATAAAAATTCATCGGTAATATTTCTAACACAATCATCAATATTAATAGCTGCATGAGATGCTGAAGGAACGATAATGAAGGTTGATTTTGATAATGTCTTAGCCGTTATTTCACCAAAAATGGGCGGACATACAGGGTCATACTCCCCTGATAAAATTAATGCCGGAACATTGCTTTTAACTGGTTGAAATATTTCAGGACTTCCAGATTCAGGTTGCCATGCATCACAAATCTCTCCCTCAAAATCTATATAGAAAGGGGAGAAATCCGGGTATTTAGAAAGTAACGATGCTTTTGTATCTTCAGCTGTTCTTGGTCTTGATTCATAACATGAAATGGCGTCGCTCTGTGGTTCAGAAAATTTACCGAAAGAATTGGGCTTGTTAAACGCCTCAACCCATTTTGAAAGTATAGAATCATTACCGCTTCCAACTTCGTGAATTGCCAGAGGAACGAAAGGAATAGATTTGGGATTCAGCATAGCTTTCCAAACACTCCATGCAAAATCGTCCCCATTAAAATCATAGTCACTTTTATTTTCATTATTCTTTATTTTGATGGGATTTTTATTTAATCGTGCCACAGCTTTCACAAAGTCAGTTCTGATAGAAGGGAAATGAGAAATAGCAATTGGGTCGGCTGCTATTTTTTTCTCAAGCACTTTAAAACAAGTATCAAAAGGACGAACAAAATCAAGCCATGGAGCATTTGGCGGAAAAGGAGAATCAAGAATGATACTATTGATATGCTTATTGTGGTTACGGAGCAGATTTAATGCAACCGTGGTGCCATAGGAGACGCCGTAAACGTTCCAACTGTCAATTTGCAATGCCTTACGTATTGCTTCTGCGTCTTCAGCCAGTTGGGCAGTATTAAATGAAGAAACTTCTATTCCGTCTGCTAAAAGCTGATTCCTACATTTTTTATACAGAGCAATTTTATAAGATTTTCTCGCTGCTGCTGTTGAATTTATTTTCTGAAATTGAGATAGTGAATCTTTCATGTCCGGGCAAAGTACTGGCTCTGAAAACCCTGTTCCCCGATAATCGAAAAAGATAATAGGTCTTTTTTCTCTTACCAGTTTCCATATTTTCGATTGCAGATAGCGGGGCACATTTTCCAAAGTGGCAATGCCAGGTCCTCCATGTAGGTACAATAATGGCTTTTCATTGGTTTTATTTAAAGAAGCTGTTAATACTGTAGCTAAGTATATTTTTCCATTTGAAGGAGTTGAAGTGGTTTTTAATACCGGAATTAAATAACAGGAAACTTTATTACTATCAGCCCATAAGTTATCAATACCAATTTTTGAGCATGGGCATTTAAAATTACCTTGCTGGCAAAGAGACCTTGCTGCAGTTGAAAGAACAAGAAACAATAAAAATAATGTTTTCAAGACTAATGATTTTTTTTGTATTGCACACAATGTCCCGGCTTTGCGAAGTACGGGAATTCGTAGCTCGTCTGCCCCGGCTGTGATGTAAGTTAGAAAACGAAAACAATATTTTGACAAAATATTTAATTAGCAACCGGTCAATCCCATAGCTGAAGTATAATGTAGTTACAAATGCCCGGATAACCATTCGTCTGCCCACATTTTGCAAAACCATTGTGCGTTTGCGCTCTTAAATATTATTTTTCTTTGAATGTCCACTTAACTCATATTTTACTTTGGCGTATATAATTTGTTGTAAGAATTACTCCACAGAAATAATGGTTGACTGACGTGCAACAAGCTGCCAACTCTTTTTATTTGGCATCCAAATATTTGTGAATCGCCTTTTTACAGTTTTACCTGCGTTTATAGCTATTCCGCTTGGCTTTATTGTTTCATTACCCATAACAATTGCAATATTGTCAGCGAAAATTATCTTTTCAATAATCCTCTCATAATATTCCATGTCATTTCCCACTTTTCTTATACGAATTAGGAGATCTTCAAGTGTTTCAAATTTATTTGAAAATCCGTTTACTATAACATCTGGAGAGAGAAGTTTCAATAATGTTAGGGTGTCTCTCCGAAAATAGGCTTCTTTCTGGGCGCTGTCAAGTCTTCTTATTTTAGCTTCTCTGTCACTTTGAGAAATAGCACAAAAGAATGTAAAGAGCATCGATAGTGTAACTATTAAATGTTTCATTTTATTAATTTGTAGTTTTATGAGAGATGGCTGCTTTTTATTTAGAAAGAAATTTTCCTTACGATAGCCAAACCGGCGCTGAAGATTGCTTATCATGCCCAAGTTGCACAAAGTTCATGTTAGCGTTTCGTTGGATTTACAATTTACTCTACTTCCATATCTTACCTCAATCGAGTGCAATATTCTTTAATGAGACGAAAAATCTCCAATAACAAATCGTAATGCAGTGCCATAAATTCAAAAATAAAAATCGACCCCCGCCTCTGGCGAAGGGTAGTTATAAATTGCTAAAAAGACCGAACGGCACGAACGTAGAATGAGTTGCTCTTGCTGAAGTTGGTCTCCTGGTTGCCAGAGTTGAAGTCCTGGTACCAGGCGCGGTTGCTGTTCAACTCCGAGGAACTCCAATAGTAGCCACTACTAAAAAAACCGCCAATCGCTACCCGATTTATATACAATTTATTCAACTCGTCCTTTGATGGTAAATACCAATCGCTATATCCGCCTGAGACGTAATCACCGCATATTCGTGCTGCTATATAAGCAGTGGCACAGCCTGCCATAATATCGATGGTATTTTGATTGCCCGTTCCCAGGGCTGTTCCATCGGCTCCAGGTATTAGTGTGTTCGCACAACCCCATTCGTAACCATTTGGGTCAAAGCTTGCGGCAATTAATCCGTGGGTTTGACCAGCAATATAGCCGGGATCGCCGGGTTGTAAAACGTAGGCCACTATTCCGCCCTGATAACTATCGCCAGGGCCAATTACTGTGGTGAAACTAAATTCAGCTCCATAAGAGGTACCAACAGCATTGGTTGCATAGGCCCGCACATAATAAGTGATTCCTAGCGTAAGCCCGGGTATATTACTTACAAAACTTCCCGTTCCTGATCCATCATTGGTTTTTGTAGAAAGCGCCACTGTGGGGTTAGTGGCAATATCCCAGCATACACCACGTACAGTTACAGCAGAATTCCCGTCTGAAGTTACATTGCCCCCACTTACAGCAGAAAAAGAATTTATACCGCTTATCGCTGTAGTAATAACTGTTGGCGGCACTTGGGCTGGGCTGGCTGGATTTCCCACCATATTTGTCCAGATGGTTCCGTTATATACATTTAATTCACCGGTGGCTCCGCAATCCACACACCAGATTATTAACCCGGCAACTGGACTTGGTATTGCAATTCTTTGGGCAATTGTCATTCGGGGCGGTAAAAATCCTTTTGTTATACTGCTTACATCTAACTGAGCCGAAACAGCCGGGGTGGTTGTGCCAATACCAACATTCTGAGCCCTACAAGTTACAATAAAAGCAAAAACCGCTAAAATTAATATTACCTTTTTCATAATGGATGTTAGTGCTTAAATTTTTGTTTTAAATCTATTTAACTTCTCGCTTGATGAATTTTTTTTCAATGAATGCTAACGTTCAGGGCTTTGTGCAGTTTGGGCATTTGTTGCTGTGTCGGCCCCGGTGACGATGTAAATTAAGATACGAAATTTATAAATTACAAAATACAACCAATTAGTTAACGGTCACACCCATAGCCAATGATTGGTAGCGAACCGCAGCTGAAAATTGCTGGTCTTGCCCAAATTGCAGAAAACCTTTTGTTAGCGGCTGCTCTATTATTCTTTGATCAGTGCAGGAAGAATATAATCCCATAGCATTGACCAACTATTATTTTTAATACCCCTTTTGTTGTAATTGCCGGCAGTTATAACGATCACCAAGTTATGAGTTTTGTCAAAATAAATTTGTTGATCTCCGTTTCCTACCGCTCCAACAATTCTAAGTAGATTACCTTTTAAAGTACCTGCTTGTAACCAAAATTGATAGCCATACTCCAAACTTGGTTTACCTCGGTTGATTTGTGAGCTGAATGATTCTTTTACCCAATCAGAGCGAATAATTTGTTTATTACTCCATCTGCCCTCTTGTGAATAAAGTAGCCCAAACTTTAAAAGATCTCTTGAGCGGAGACGCAATCCGGAAGCGGCAGCAGGCATTGACGGCCATTTTTCATTTGCAGGAAATCTTGACCAATAAAATGTTTTTATTCCTAATGGTTTAAAAAGATTTTCTTTCGCAAACTGAGCAACATCTTGTCCTGTTGTTTTTTTTATAATAGCAGCAAGCACTTCAGTCCCTCCGCCATTATAATTCCACACAGTTCCTGGCTTTACTGTTAGAGGCTGGCTAAGTACATACTGAATAGGGTCGGGGCTGTTATCCATTTTGATTTCCGAATTAGCAGGGTCTGTATAAGGAATATTTTCATTCCACTCGAGCCCACTACTCATTGTAAGCAGGTGCTTGATGGTAATGGTAGATTTGTCGCCCAGACTAAAGCTTGCATATTCTGGAAAAAAATTAAATACTTTTTCATCAACGCTTTTAATTTCCCCTTTTGCGATGGCAATTCCTATGCAGGCTGAGGTTACACTTTTGGAAATGCTCCGGATATCATGCAAGCTATCCTTCCCATGGATAGTTATACCCAGATCTTCCCCCCAGAATTCATCTTTACCCGGCCAGTATTCTTCATACACCAGTTTATTATTACGGACGATCAGCAAGCTATGTATGTTAGGGAAATAACCAGAGACAATAGAATCGGTTAGTTCAGTAATTATAGTTGAATCTATACCAACTTCAGATAGCGAAGCCGTTTTCAAACCATCTTTAAATTGAACAGGAGTTTTATAATGATAGGATAAATTAGTTTGAGCAAAGGTATTTGCGGTAATGAAGATCAAATGAAAAAAGATGTAAAACAGTTTCATTTGTGTTATTTTGTAAATCGACATCTTAAAATTATTATAAGGTTGGTAAAAGAGTTGCCGCTAACGTTCACGGCTTGCTGCAGTGGGGGAATTGTTGCTGTGTCCGCCCCGGCTGCAAAACCTGATTAAAGAAACGAATTTTTATTTAAAACGTAAAACTTAAGAGTAAACGGTCAAACCCATAGCCAATACTGAATAAGGGAGAAATGCCTGGATTTCCTTCCGTCCGCCCCCATTGCAGCAAACCGCGTGTTGGGCGCATGCTTTACTGTTTTCGAATGTAAAGTCCGCTACCTGGAAAGGTTAATTCCGCAAGAAAAGGTTTGTCCGTGTGCCACTGGTACCAATGTTTATATTTTTTGTCCCGAAAGTCATAGATATTAAGTATCAAGTATCGCTGTTGTAATTTATGTTGAGTCAACTCGACATAAAAATTTGCAATTTCCTGATCGTCCTTATTATATGTGTAGTAATCGAATTTTAGGAATATTCGTACATTGCTATCCAAATTAATTTTCTGCCACAAGTATTCATCAATTGATAATTCGCCGGGCACATAACTTACTGCAAACAGTTTATTGCTATTTACCGAGTCAAAAACTATTTGAAAACGAGAAAGTTCTGATACAATCAGTTTATTATTGACTTGAATTATGAGATTAACTTTTTGACCCAACATTGGTGTCAATAATGTGGTAAGTAAGATTAATGTAAATAATATTCTTCGAATCATAATACTGTTTATACAACTTGCGCCCAACGGACACGGCTTGGCGATGTGGCGGTATTTGAAAATCGTCAGCCCGTAACCGAAGCTAAATTTATAAATAAAAGTTCATTGTTTATTCTATTGCCAAATTTATAATGTCAAGCTGGAACCAAAGCTCAATACCGAACAAAAAGTTGAGCTTATATTCGTCGCCCCGCCATATTGCCAAACCGCCTGTTGTAGGCAGGGCTTATTCTGTCCACCGATAGTATTTTTTAATTCCATATTGCTTTTGACAAAATGTTTGTTCTGTCTTTGAAATATTTTCGACTTTGTATTTTGGTTTCTCTTTATCATACCAATCTTTTATGTCTTTTTGATAACGTGGCTTGTTTGAATTAATAAAAAAGAAATCATAAAAACTCCAACAACCTTCTCCAGTTTGGTCAATTATGATAAGGTCAAATTGCATTTTTGTAACAAGAAATGCAGGAAAGTACGCTATCTGTGTCAATGCGAATTGAGCGACTTCTCCAACATTCAATCTTGTCTTTTTACAATGAAACTTAATTTTTGTTTGTGTCGTGTCTGTAAGTTTTTCAATTAAAAAAGGAATTGCCTTGTCGCCAGTAGCAACTATTCTCCAATACAAGTCTGCCTTACAATCTAATGTGTCTGATTTCAAATATTGCAAGCTATCAACCATTAATTTAATGTTTGCGTCCTGTCCATATGAAAGTGTCATATGATGAAGGAAGAAGATTATGGCAATTAGTCTTTTCATTTAGAAGTTTAGGTCAAGATGCAACTGTCAACCAAAGTGCATAAGTCAATATAAAATTATTAGAGAGTTGTGTCAACGCCTTGCCTACAACGTGAGTTTGTGAAAAAACCTCCGTTGTTTCCCAAATATACACACAATGTTAATAGGGTCAAAAGCTGCATACAATTTGCTTAAAACCAGTCATGACTTATATATCAGGCACCAACCGCAACCAAACCTACTTTGCTACCCTTGATGATCAGGTATCGGCAGATAATGCTGTAAGGCTGATAGATGCCTTTGTAGATAAGGTTGACCTTGTAAAGCTTGGCTTTACAGTTAGGGAGCTTAAGAGCGATGGCCGCCCGCCCTTTGATCCGGCTGTTTTATTAAAACTTTACCTGTATGGGTATTTGAATAAGATCCGCAGCAGCCGTAAACTTGAGCGTGAGTGCAGCCGCAATATGGAGTTACAGTGGCTGCTTAAACAATTGCAGCCCAACTACCATACCATTGCCGATTTTAGAAAACTGCACAGCAAAGCCCTTCAGAGTATGTTCAGGCTGTATGTACATTTTTTAAGCGATGCAGGCCTTATTGGTAAAACCACCATTGCTATAGATGGGAGTAAGTTTAAAGCAGTAAACAGCAAAAAGAATAATTACAATCAAAATAAAATAGACAAGCACCGCCGGTTTATAGAAGAAAAAACCAGCCGCTATCTGCAACAGCTTGATGAGTTGGATGCACAGGAAAATAACCAGGCAGATGATGTGGTTATAAAAAAAGAAAAGATAGCCGAAGGACTGAAGAAGCTAAAAGAGCGCAGCATAAAGTACGATGACATACAGCAAGCCCTTGATGCCACCACCGACCGCCAGGTAAGCACCACCGACCC
>JBDSXS010000067.1:0-2784 GCA_039926045.1 Ferruginibacter sp. | reverse complement strand
TCAGCCCGGTGCCGTTGATCACTGCCATACAGGTGAACGACCGTTCCTGGGAATCGGGTATATCACCTTCACGCATCAATAATATTTCCCTAACGCACAATCAGAATTTTATTACCATCAATTTTGCCGTCACTAATTTTTCCAATCAAAATAATAACCAGTTTGCTTACCGGCTTAAAGGGCTTACCGAAAACTGGACAAATTGCGGGAACAGGAATTTTGTGAGCTATACCAGTCTGCCACCCGGTAAATATTTTTTTGAACTCCGCTCGGCAAACAGCGATGGTAAGTGGTGTAAAGGCATGACCGTATTGGCTATTAATATCGATCCACCCTGGTGGCAAACCTGGTGGTTCATTATTCCTGCACTCTTACTGCTGGCGGGTCTTATTACCTGGTTTGTAAGAAGAAGGATACAGGTCATTCGCCGTGAAGCAACCCTAAAACAAAAAATTTCAGAAACGGAGATGATGGCGTTGCGTGCTCAAATGAACCCGCATTTTATTTTTAACAGCCTCAACAGTATCCGGGAGATGATCCTGCATTATGAGAATAAAGAAGCTTCTCATTTTCTAAGCAAGTTTGCACAGCTGATAAGAATGACCCTCACCCAATCGGGTCAGCCTTTTATTTCTTTGCGCAATACCATGGACTACCTGCTTCGATACGTGGAAATGGAGCAGGTACGCAATGCAGATTTTACCTGCCGGATTCTGGCCGAAGATGAACTGGATCCTGATGAAACCAGTTTGCCTTCGATGCTGATACAGCCATTCATTGAAAATGCTATCTGGCACGGCACAACCGGTAACAACAAAAATATCAACATCAATATTGATTTCAAAAAAATGAATGACCAGCTTATCTGTATCATTGATGATAACGGGATAGGAATTGAGCGATCGCTGAAAATGAAAAAAGAAATTACCGGTGGGCACCAGGCCGTTGGTATTAGTAATATACAAACCCGCATTGATCTGCTGAATGAAAAATACAACCTGCAGAGCAGTATTACCGTAGAAGATAAAAGTAACCTGCCGGGTCAGCGGGAAACCGGCACCCGGGTCACTTTGCGATTACCACTTGAAATGAAAAAACATGAAAAAAATTAAAACATTGTTGGTGGATGACGAACCAAGGGGGCTTAGTTCCCTGCAATTGCTGCTGCAAATGAATTGTCCCGAAGTGGAAATCATTGCTTTATGTGGCAGTGCCGAAGAGGCAAAGGAAAAGATCAGCTCACTGAATCCCGAATTGGTTTTTTTGGATATTGCTATGCCGGGTAAGACGGGCTTTGACCTGTTGCATGATTTTTCGGAAATAAATTTTGAGATCATTTTTGTAACGGCACACAATAATTACATGGTACAGGCTTTTCATTTCAGCGCTGTAGATTATTTATTGAAACCCATTGATGATGAATTGCTCATTGAAGCCGTAAAAAGAGCCGGTAAAAGAATTGAAGGGAAAACAGGTGGCCAGCATATAGAAACCCTGCTGCATAATATCGGGTACAAGAACGGATCTCAAAAAATGAAACTATGCATTCCCTCATTAAAGGGTTTCCAGGTAATTGATATACAGGACCTGGTCTATTGCGAGGCAAGCGGCAATTACACCAATTTTCATTTTACCAACCACCCGGTGATCTGTGCATCCAAACCCATTCACGAATATGAAGAATTACTTGCCGACTGTAATTTTGTACGTGTTCATAAATCTTATACCGTAAACCTGGAGCATATCAAAGAATATATCCGTGGAGAAGGTGGAACTGTTATCATGAGTAATGGGCATGAAGTGGAAGTATCCAGGAGAAAAAAAGATATACTGATGACAAAGATGAAAACCTATTATAAATTCTAGTAGCACATCAGTTTCAGAATTCATACCATCGAAAGAATGTCAGCTAAATTATACTGTCAAGGCTGACAACTTTTCAAACTGATGCACTACCTAAATTCTAAAACAATTGTAAACCGTAATAGCCCAGCAGGGTAAATGCGATACAGCGGGTAATAACGCCGATACAGCACCAGGTAACCAGTTTTTTAATATTTGCATTTAAACCAATCCCAATCCCTATGCTTATTGGAGCCCCAACAGCAACAGTTCCCAAAAATCCCAGTCCAACAATGCCATATTTATTCCAAAGCTCAAGAATTTTGGGATGTTTTTTTTCAGCAGCTTCTTTGGTGGGTTTGCTTTTACGAAACAGCGACCTGATCTTATCACCCAGGAAAGCAGCCGCAAATACACCAATTAAACCTCCGGTAACGCTGGCAAAAAATATCACCCAGGGCGATAAACCCATAGCAAAGCCTGCAGGAATGGCTGCATATATTTCAAAAGTTGCAAGACCGGCTACGGTGAGTATTTTTAAAAGCATAATTTAATTGGTAAACATTCATTTGCAGGTTGGCCGAAATTAACTAAATTGGGGGTGATTCGGGCTGATAATCCTGTTAAATTTCAGGAATCTTTGCCGGTTATTTTTTAATTCCACAGGTCCTCTTTTTGAAATAATCCATCCTTTTACTAAGCAGAAAGTACCGTTTACTAAATACGTTAAGATACACTGTGTAAGAAATGATAATCTTGCTATTGGAAATTGGTAAAATAAGTCGGAAATTGGAGTAGTTTATCTTACTTAACAATTGAATTTTTCTTTATGAAAAAATTATTATTTTTTATAGGCTGCTGCTTTTCAGTAATTCATGTAGCAGCCCAGCTTAAAATAGATAACGCTATTTTCTTTATTCAACCCGGCGCCACCGTAACCGT
>JBDSXS010000066.1:0-15336 GCA_039926045.1 Ferruginibacter sp. | reverse complement strand
ACGATCATTAACCTCGAAACCGTAAACCCTATCGAATTCTTTGGCGTAAACAACGGTAAATTAGACATCTTAAAAAAGAAATTTCCCCTCTTAAAAATTCTTAGTCGTGGCACGCAGATAAAATTAAGCGGAGCCCCGGAACAAATTGAAGGCGCCAGGGAAAAGATCGATCTCATCCTCAGGTATCTTGAACGAAACGGCCACATGAGCGCCAATTATTTTGAACAGATACTGGGTGGAGATGATGAACGGGTGGTAGACAATTTCATGGACCGCAATCCCAATGATGTGCTGGTATTTGGCCCTAACGGTAAAACAGTAAGGGCACGCACGGCCAATCAAAAAAAGATGGTGGAAGCCTGTGACAAAAATGATATCCTGTTTGCCATTGGGCCTGCAGGTACAGGTAAAACCTACACTGCCGTAGCTTTGGCGGTAAGGGCATTAAAAAACAAAACAGTTAAAAAGATCATCCTAACCAGGCCGGCAGTTGAAGCCGGGGAAAGCCTTGGTTTTTTGCCGGGCGACCTTAAAGAAAAGATCGATCCATACCTTCGCCCATTGTACGATGCGCTGGATGATATGATACCTGCAGATAAATTGGGTTATTATATGAGTACACGTACCATTGAAATTGCGCCGCTTGCTTATATGCGTGGCCGCACATTGGATAATGCATTCATCATTTTGGATGAAGCGCAGAACACCAATGACCTGCAGATAAAAATGTTCCTTACCCGTATCGGGCCCAATGCAAAAGCCATTATTACCGGGGATCCAACACAGATCGATCTGCCGAAAAATCAACAAAGTGGTTTATTTAAAGCCACCCGTATCTTAAAGAATGTTGAAGGCATTGCACATATTGAACTGGATGAGGAAGATGTGGTAAGGCACAGGTTGGTAAAACAGATCATCAAGGCTTATAATAAAGATGACCTGAGAATAACCGAGGCAAAAAAAGGCGACACAAAATAAATTACTAACCATTAATATAGAGGGGCAGCCTGGCTGCCTCTTTTTTTTGTATAGCTATCAAAAAGCCTTGCCTGTATTTACAAAAGCTCGTAAAATTCTTTCTCTTGTAGCTCCTCCTTTAGAGGCCCGCCCGGATGAGCCGGTCGGACGGGGGTTGGGGAGGCCCGTTAATAAAAAATAAATCAAAGCTGGTAAAATAAAATTAATTTTAAGTCTCAGCTATAAATACCAGCTTTATGAAAAAAATATTTTTGGCCCTCTGCATCATCACAGGGTTTATTTCCTGTAAACAACCCGCCACCCCGCCCACAGCAGTTTTGGATGGTATGTTTAACGCTATGAAGAACGGCAACATTGAAGAAATGAAAAAATACATTTCCAAATCTGATCTTAACATGCTGGAAACCGCAGAGAAGATCATGGCCAGTGTAGACCCTGAGGGCATAAAAAAAATAAAGGACAGGATGATCGAGGGATTCAAAGAGAATACAAAAAATATCAGCTACAGTCTTACAAACGAAAAAATTGACGGCGATCGTGCCACGGTTGAAGCGGAGATCGTAAATAATAAGCCGGATAGCCTGGGTGTAAAAAAAACCAGCACCCATACTTTTGAACTGGTAAAGGAAGACAATGCCTGGAAAATAGCTTTATCCAAACCCGCAAATGAAATGTTCAACAGCATGAAGGGTGATATGGGTGCTAAAAAAGGAGACCTGGGTGAAGGGCTTGAAAAATTACAGAAGATGAACCCGGATTCGTTGAAAATGATGATTGAAAAAGCAAAGCAGGCCATCGATTCGATGGATAAGAAATAGAAAAACCAGTAGCCCAATGTCATTAAGTCAAGCTAATTAAAAGCTGTCAGTCTGAGCTTGTCGAAGGCGGGTTGTATAAAAAATAGCACCGGCTTCGACAAGCTCAGCCTTACAACCCTTAACTTAATGACATGGACCGTGACTCACTCAAGATAATCATCAACAAAGGATTGCAGGCCATCGATTCGATGGATAAGAAATAGAAAGATTGTTAGTCGGTTAAAAAATTGATTGAAAACTGAAAATAAAAATTAATTTTATATTCACGCCCAACCCGCCCAGGGGTGGGCTTAACTTTAAAAAATCATAGTGTATGAAAAAAATTCTTGTTGCCGTATTTGCATTTTCAGCGCTTTATATGAGCAGTTGTAAAACTACTGACGGAGGCGATCCTAAATCTGTATTGATCAGTTTCTTTGATGCCATGGCAAAAAAAGATATTGCCACAGCACGTAAGCTGGCAACAGCTGACAGCAAAAGCATGTTTGACCTGATGGAAATGGGTATGAAAATGGCGGATACCGCAGTGGATGACCAGGTTAAAGAAAAATTCGATAGAAGCAAAATGGAATTTGGTGAACCAAAAATTGATGGAGACAGGGCAACTGTAAATGTAAAGGAGAACAAAAGTGGCGAATCAATGAATTTTATATTGAAAAAAGAGTCAGGCTCCTGGAAAGTAGCGCTGGATATGAATACCATGATGACCATGGGCACGGAAAAAATGAAAGAAAAAGGTATGAGTGATGAGGAAGCTGGTAAAATGCAGGAAGAAATGGACCGGTTTAAAAACATGAGTGCTGATTCGATCAAAATGATGATGGAAAAAGCAAAGCAGGCGATGGATTCCTTAAAGCTGCAACACGACCCAAAATAAATTGACTTATCTTATTGAAAAAGCATCCCACAGCTATGGGATGCTTTTTTTTGATATACTGAAAGATGTTTAACTTTAATCCATGGTAAAAAAATACTTCTTCCTGTTTATCGTTGCTGCAATTACTTTTTCGTGTAATACCAAAACCAAAAAGTCCCCGGTTTCAGACCTGGAAGTAGCAACAGCTTTTGTACGTGATCTGCTGGATAATAATTTTGTTGAAGCAGAACAATTCCTGCTAAAGGACGAGACCAATCTCCAGATATTTGAGCGCTTTAGAAAACAATACAGCCAGCAGGACAAAGCCATACTTGAAAAATATAAAGGCGCCGATATCATTGTGCACGAAACCAATTATGTTGTTGCCGACAGTATATATATATTTAATTACAGCAACAGTTACAAACCGGCCAATAAATCTGTTTTAAAACTGGTGAGGATAGACGGCAAATGGCTTGTTGACCTGAAATATACTTTCTCAGGAAATTTATAAACAATAAATGATCAAAAATTTATTACTTGTTGGATTGGGTGGCGGGCTTGGATCCACGCTTAGGTATACAACCGGTTTGCTCATCAATTCAAAATATTTTCCTTACGCTACTTTAGCAATAAATATCATTGGCAGTTTTATTATCGGGATCGTGTTTGCCATGAGTATAAAAGAAGAAGGATTATCAAACCAGTGGAAACTATTACTGGCCACTGGTATTTGCGGAGGCTTTACAACGTTCTCCGCGTTTTCGCTGGAGAATATGGAGTTGTTGCAAAGCGGGAAAACCGGCATGGCTGTTATTTATATTGTATTGAGTATTGTGCTGGGGATCCTTGCTGCTTTTTTGGGATACTATTTGAGTCGTGAGTTGTGAGGCGTGAGTGGCGAACTTTAAAACTTGAAACCTTTCAACCATTAAACCTTTAAACGTTTAAACCATGTTTGTCCTACATCCCTGGCACGGCGCACACTACGGAGACAAAGCACCGCAAACAGTTAACGGGCTCATTGAGATCCCTCAGGGCTCCCGAACCAAATACGAGATAGATAAAACAACTGGGCTGTTAAAACTGGACCGTATTATCTATTCCTCCTTTCACTACCCTATTAACTATGGTTTCATTCCGCAAACATTAGGGTTGGATGGCGATCCGCTTGACATCCTTGTGATGTGCAGCGAAAGCATACAACCGCTTTGCCTGGTGGAAGCCAGGGTGATCGGCAATATGCAGATGATAGATACCGGCGTTGCAGATGATAAAATAATTGCCGTTGCTGCCAAAGACCCGGGTGTAAATTATATTACAGGTTTGGATGAACTTCCCAAACATTTTATTGCAGTGCTGCGCAATTATTTTGAGCAATACAAAGTACTGGAAGATAAAAAAGTGGAGATAGATGAATTTCAAAATGCTGAAGCTGCTTATAAGGTCATCAATGATGCCATAGCATTGTATAAAACAAATTTTCCCAAATGATCATTAAAAAGAAAATAATGGATACACAGACTATTCTTATCATCATACTGGTGGGTGTTGCAGCCGGTATGCTTAGTGGCCTTGTTGGTGTGGGCGGCGGTATCATCATTGTACCTTCTTTGGTTTATTTTATCGGCTTTAGTCAGAAGACAGCACAGGGAACATCACTGGCTTTGATCATGCTGCCGGTTGGTATCTTTGGTGTGATGCAATATTATAAACAGGGGCATGTAGATTACAGGATCGTTGGTATTTTGGCGATCGGCTTTTTGGCAGGTAGTTTTTTTGGCAGTAAGCTCGCATTATCCATATCTCAGGAATCCTTAAAAAAAGCATTCGCAACGCTGATGATCATCATTGCCGTTAAGATGTTGTTCTTTGATAAACCTAAAAAAACGGGAACTGAAACAACGCAGCAAATACCTGGTGCGCCAGGCCAGGCTTTACAAGATCAGAAAGGATCCAGTGACGGCTGATCAAATATATCTCTTAATGATCCGCAGCCGTTGGCTACACCGGCCTGTGTCAGCTTCAATAATTCCCTGGTTGTCTATTTTATCAATTCTTACTTTGCCTGCAGCATGAATGATCTCATGTGGATTCAGTAAAATGCCAACATGAATGATCCCGCCTTCCGCATCATCAAAAAAGGCAAGGTCGCCGCAATGTGCTTCGGGTAAAAAATCAACCAACTCGCCCTGGCTGGCCTGTTGCCGGGCATCACGCAATAAATGAATATTCAAAAATTTGTACACTGCCTGGGTAAAGCCGCTGCAATCAATTCCAAAAACGGATCTGCCACCCCATAAATAAGAGCTGTTCAAAAATTTAAATGCCAGCTGTTTGATGGTTTTGGCATCATGTTTTGCATGGGCAGGTTCCCATACATGGCCTGTAAAATGTACCGTGTTCTTTTGCCAGGTAGCATGGCCGTTCATCATTGCCGTTAATGAACTTCCAAGAGGCACCCACATCGGGTGACCGTTGTAATTAATTTCACTGACCCAATCGGCCGTCAGGCTGTTTTTATCCGAATGATAAAAGCTATCATCTGTTTCCTGGAAATGTGATTGACGGCACCAGCCCGAATAGGCATCCAGCTTATTTACAATTTTTACCCACCCATTGTTTTCTATAATGCTTAGGATACAACATTCGCCAAATAACAACTGGCTCACCATTTCTGACCTGTGATCGGGTTCTATCCTTACCGGAGCAACGGGTACACAACAAACAGCGTAACTCATGTTTTAATTTTCAGTATATCTAAATTATGGAAATTAAACTAAGTTTACATCTAAGTTACAAACTGATTTAGTTTGCATCTTCTAAAAGTTGTCAGCCTGAGCTTGTCGAAGGCGGGTTATTAAAAAAGTCCCCTGTTATAGTTATACCGCCTTCGACAAGCTCAGGCTGACAGTAAAATTGTTAAGGAGCTAGCAGCATTTTTAAGTAAAGGGCATTTTAAAATTAAAACCGTATTCCAAAAACAATTTGTTATCCTGTTTTGAATAAAAGCAAATACCAACATATCAGCGATACTGAACTGCTAAACAGGTTTTATGCCGATCATGATAATGAATGGCTGGGCATTTTGCTGGAACGTTATACCATGCTCTTATTAGGTGTGAGTATGAAATACCTGAAGAACGAAGAAGAAGCGAAAGATGCCGTGCAACAGGTTTTTTTTAAGGCGATCAATGAGCTGCATAAGTATAAAGTAGAGTATTTCAAAAGCTGGATATACATGATCGCAAAAAATCATTGCCTGATGAAGCTGCGGGATAAGGGAAGGTTTACGGCAGAGATCAATGAAAGAACTTTATCAACGCCTGCCGAACCTGATGACCCGAACCGGTATATTGAAAAAGACAATACGCTGAATAACCTGGCGGTTGCCATGTTGCAACTCAACAAAGAGCAGCAACAATGTGTAACTTTGTTTTACCTGGAGAAAAAGAGCTACCTGGAGATATCACAGCAAAGCAATTTCAGCATTATGGAAGTAAAGAGCCATATTCAAAACGGGAAACGTAATTTAAAAATAGTCATGGAACGCATGAGTAGAGAATAAGCTGTTAGCTATTAGCTATTAGCAAAAAAACAACCATAAACCATGAGCAAAAGCTAAAGGCTAAGAGCTAAAGGCTAAAAGCTATCAAATATGAGTGACGACCTGAAAGATATATTATCCAATTTGAACAATGACATTGAGCAGGAAAAACTGCTTGACTATTTGAATAAAAAACTGTCGGCTGCTGAAGCACACGAAGTGGAGAAGCAGATGGCAGATGATGAATTCATGAATGACGCCGTGGAAGGCCTGGAGAATTTTAAGAATAAAAAAGACCTGTCGTTATTGGTTGACCAGTTGAACAGGGACCTGAAAAAACAAACGGCAAAAAAGAAACTTAAAAAAGAAAAGCGAAAACTGCGTGAGCAACCCTGGCTTTATATCAGCATTGTGATCCTGCTCGTACTGATCATTATCTGTTTTATAATGGTAAAAAAATATTTGACCGGCCCTTAACCAGGTGTTTCTTTCTAATTTATTTTATTTTCAGTATTTTTTGAAAATATAAAATATACTACTTACCTTTACGGTATCAATAAACTGTTATGACAACGCTTGATGTACACCCGCCACCTGTAGGCAATGCGAATGCAACAGTTCCCAAAGTTTACAGCAATATCCAGGATTATTACAATATTGCCGGTCCCGATTACGAAGCCTGGAGCCCGAATTTTAATATGCACTTTGGTTATTGCAAATATTTCACCGATATTTTTTCTTTGGAAAAAATGCTGAACCGGATGAATGATGAAGTGTTGAACCGCTTGCAATTACCACCCGGTAAAGCAATAAAAATTGCCGACCTGGGCTGCGGTGTGGGTACCGTTGCCAGGCATACCGCCAAAAAATATGCAGATGCACATATCACCGGCACAACCATTGTTGATTACCAGGTTGAAAAAGGAAATGAATTTATTGAGAAAGAGAAACTGGCAGGCCGGGTAGACCTGGTAAAAGATAATTTTGAGCATAGCAGTTTTGGAGATGCTGATTTTGATTTTGTATATGCACTTGAAAGTGCCTGTCATGCCGGCGGCAGTAGTAAAGAATTGTTTGTGTCAGAAATGGCAAGGGTACTTAAAGCAGGCGGCCGGTTTTGCATAGCCGATGGCTTTTTAAAACACGATAAAAAACTTCCCTGGTTATTCAATAAGATCTACCGAAAAATAATTGACTGCTGGGCCCTGCCCTGCTTTGGCAACCTGGAGGAATTTAAAAGCATGCTTGCCAAATATGGTTTAACAGCCATCAAAACAGAAGAGATAAGCATGCGCATTGCTCCATCTGTTGCATATGTGCCCTGGACATGCATCAAATTCTTTGTAACAGAACTGTGGCGAAAAAAAAGTTTTAAACTAAAAAAAGAAAGGTGGAATAATGTGATTGCACCGGTGCTTGGAATGATACTCGGGCTGTACCGCAAACATTTTGGCTATTACATCATCAGCGGTACAAAATGATCAGGCGGCCAGTAGTTGCCGCTGCACCACAGCCACCATCGGTTCACCGGAAGTGATCACAGCATTGTGCGGAATACCTGGCGGGATAACGATAATATCACCGGTATTGTAATGTGTTTTGGCGCCGTTAAAATACATATCGCAGTGCCCTTTTAATACCACAAGAAATTCATGGAATGCTGTATGCATTTCTTCCTCATGGCCCTGTTTTGCCCAAACCATAAAATTGGTAACTGTTTCGGTAGATGGGAGGTCAAACGTTGCCAGGTTATCAAAGCCCGCCGCTGGCTCTTCAATGGCAATATGCTGCAGCCAGTTCTCAAAATCTGCTGCTGTTGTTCTTTCTTTGATCAATGGAGGATATTTTTTTCCTGTACCACTCTCCTGCTCATAAATCTTTAATAACAGTTTAGTTTTAACTGAAGCCTGGGGAGCCCTGCTGTTTTGTTTCGAATAAAACTCCAATGAATCACTGATCTGCTTTAATTCCTCACGTATTTCCGGGAACTCATCGGCGTACAGCTCTACTTCTTCCCTTTGCTGTTCAGTGACCTGGCCCAGGCAATAGGATTCCAAAATACCGGATGCTATGTATGCGGCTATATCCATGAGTGGCAAATTTAGATAAAATTTGGGACTATAAGGTGACACCTCTTCAGAGGTGTCACCTTATAGTCCCAAAAAAGTCCTGCGGTTGGCAGGACTTTTTTGTATATCTATCGATGTATCTTTTATTGAATTACAAACCTCAGTGTTTTTGTTCTGCCATCAGCCGTGTTACCAAACACCTGGTAAGTACCTGCCGCAAGGTTACGAACATTCACCGGTATTGAATTAAAACCTGCGATCATACCCACGGATTGCTTCTGCAATATCCGCCCCTGCATATCGGTTATCACTAATTCCAACTGCATTTTTTCTGCAGCGCTTGCTTTTAAATTAAATGAACCGTTCACGATAGGGTTTGGCGCAATATTCATCACATCAATTCCTTTTGTTGCATTGATCAGGCTGACAATGCTGCTGTATGTTATTTTTCCGTTGGCATCGGTCATTTTAAGGCGGTAATAATTTATGCCTTTGGCTGGATTAATATCTGTATAACTAAATGGCTGCTGGCATTCTACCGCTGTTGCAAAAATGCTGTAAATGCTGTTGTAGTTCCTGCCATCAGTGCTGCGTTCCAGTTCCATAGTTGCACTTGGTGTGCTGATGCAGGTAACTTTCCAGTTTAGTAAATGATTGCCGTTATTTTTTGTACCGTTAAAGTAATTGATGGTGATGGGTAGCGGGTTATCTAAACCTGAACTGCCCAGTGCGAATGGACTAAAAGTTGATACACCTGGCCAGGTAATATCTCCTGCTGCAGTGGATCCGTTAGGAAATGGATTAAATCCAACACTACTGCTGTTCCAGCTTGTTCCATTAAAGTGTACCAATGCCAATGTTGCCAGGTTGTTAATATAGGTTCCGTTACAAGGGTTATTAGCATTCCAGTACCCGGTAATGTCTACGGTTGGTGCGCCATTGTTCAGGTCAAGTGTCCAGTAATCGCATGCGCTCACATGCCTAACCAAAGGATCTGTTATTGGCCCCAATGCAGCTGCGCTTGCCCGGATATATTGAGCAGTGAATGCATCAGTAACTGCTGAACCTGAATAATTACTTACACCGATCGGTACATAGCCATTGGCTTTACCTACCGGGAAAGTAAATGCAGTATTGCCAATTTTTTTAACCGGGCCAAATACAAAACTTGCGTTAGACACGTTAGATACAGCAGAACTTGCTGCCAATGTTAAAAGATTTGTTGATGTTGTATTAACCAGGCCTGTTATAAATCTAATGGTACCTGCATGTGTAACAGGTGTATTTAAAGTAAGGGCACCGCTCGCTTTATTTATAGAATCAAGTTGATTAGCAGCAAAGGTAAATGTACCCCCACTGTTGTTGATACTTTGAGCACCGGTACCAACATAATTGATACTGAAATTAGCAGTACCTAAACCCGTTTGAATTGTGCCTCCTGTATTATTTATATTTCCACCCACATTCAATATACCTGGTGCTGTTGAGTTCACACCTGTCAAAGTTCCCCCGGTAACATTCACGTTTCCGCCAACATCCACAGCTGAGAAAATTCCAACAGTGCCGTTTTGGATAACCGCAATAGAACTGGAACCGATAATATTCAGGTTACCATTAATAGTATGTCTTCTTAAAACAGTGGCAGCTGTACCAAATCTTACTTCCCGTGGAGTAGCTCCCTGTATATTGATCGTCATATCTCCTCTTACCAAAAGGCCATTATAAAATGGTGAGACTGATATGGTGTTTTGTAAAGTCCCATTTCCCGATGCTGTCGGTTCCCAGATCAGGTTCCCAAATTCAGGATAAGCACCCGAAGCTCCAGCTTGCGTACCATTAAAATGATAATTGCTGGTTGGCGCAAGCACCCGGGTAACGCCGGGAACACCAGATCCTGTTCCTCCCTGGTAGAAAGAAGCTATTCCCAATAGATTTAATCTTTCGCTTAGTACTAATGTATTTGCCAGGGAATTGACCTTTGCTCCTGACATAACAGTAAGATTCCTGGTAGTTGTTGTTGGACTTGATAACCATACCGAATCAGGACTTTGAATGGTTACATGGGATGCATTGGTACCAGGCACCAGTGTAGCCGGTATCCAGGCACTACTATCTGCAGAACTTTGCCAGGTAGCTAGTGTAGCCCAATCGCCTGAAGCAATTGAACGGAAATAGTCTGTTGCACTGGATGCAATCGAAGGCGTTACACTTATTTCAACACCGGCGCTCCAGTTGGTTCCCCTGCGTGAAAATATCCTGAAAAAATATGTTGTTCCGGTTGTAAGATTAATTACTGTTTCGGGGCTAACTGTTCCTTTGTAAACTACTTTACCAGTGCCGTCAAATATAGAGCCTGTACCTGTAAAATCAAGGTCAGCAGTATATGCCGTACCATCACCTGTAGGTATCCCTGCAATGGTACTGGTAGGTTTTGCTACAATCAATACATCATCAAAACATGATGTAGGATTTGCCCAGTTCAATGTTACTGTCGTGGCTGTAAATGAACTACCAACCCCGGTAACATTTTCAACGCCATTCACAATTTTGAAAGCCGCACTTTGGGATCCCGTAACCGGAATGGTTGCTTCATCAATACGGATCTTATATCCCGTACCTGTTGGTGTTCCGGCAGGTATAGTGATCGCAATAGATCCTGAAGGATCAACACCTGTAATAGTTGTAGTACCTACTGAAACAGGTGATGCAAAACTACCGGCTGCATCACTTAATAAAGCAGTGATAGTTTGACCGGCATAAGTACCCGTTGTTGTAAATGCAACACTACCTGATGCAGTATTTGTTGCATCAACGCAAAATGGCGGCGTAGTTACAGCGCCTGTTATAATGGTATTACCACCTGGTACTGCATAAGTAGCTGCTAAATTAATATCATCCAAACCAAATTCATCTCTTGAACCTGCGCCTCCAACATCAGCTCCAGACCAGCGGATATAAAAGAAACTACCTGGCGTTATATTCAAACCTACAATAGAAGTTATTCTAGAAACAGCCAATCCCCAAACTGGGGTTACATCTGCAGCAGCAGGTGAAGTATAATCTAACGCTGTTACATTAGTGTAAGTAGAATTATCAGGAGAATATGAAAAATTGAATGAATTACTTCTTCCCTGGTCATTCCTAACATAAATGTTATAGTTAACATCTAACTGGGTAATATTTGTTGTACCGTTATTTTGTATTCTTAAAGTCAATGTGCCCGGTGCCCAATCACTACTTCCTGGCTGAATCATAAGAGTTGGATTTGCAGCAGAACCTGGTGTTCCTGTATAAGCATACATACCTCCGGTTGTAACAGCGATTGCTACTGATCCGCGTGTATAATCTGTTGTTGCTGTGGTCCTGGTGCCTCCAAAAGCTAAAGCTCCATCACTCCAGCCTGTAACGGCCCATGCATTTGAATTTAATCTTCCTGCTGTAGTAGGGTTAGGTTCAAAACCAGCTCCCGAAAAAGCAGTAGAAGGGTTTGTTCCTACAGTAGTAGGTGTAGTATTGCTGAAATCAATTGATGCAGAAGGACTTCCATTAGTTAAACTAACCTGTCCCCAAACCCCTAAACTTCCAAAAATCAATAAAAATAGTACGTAAATTTTCTTCATAGTAAGTGAATTTTTAATCTTCATATTTTATTTTTTTGTGTTTTCAATAGCCCAAATACATATTTGGCCAGCCAGGTAAAGCAGCTTTAGAAGGGATATTGGGGTTATTTTTGATATTTACGGCAATTTCCCTGCCATAGATTATGGGGGAAGATACTTTTTGTCATAAAAACGCTGCAAATGTAGGGAATAATTACATGAACCTGCCGGGTGGCGGATCGGCGGCGGCAAAACCTATAAGGTTTGCAACACACAGGCATGGCGGCAGACTTTAAAGTTTAAAAATAGTCCTGCCAAATGGCAGGACTAAAAATATATGATCAACCGTTTATTATTGTTTTACAAACCGGATCATCTTCGACCTTTCATCAGCAACATTAGCCTGTATGGTATAAGTACCTCCACCCAGGTTGCCCGCCTGCATCGATATGCTGTTGAAACCGGCTATCACCGAAATAGTTTGCCTGTTCACTAAACGGCCCTGCATATCAAATATGCTGATGTCTATTTTTGATGCCTGTGCACTGGCCATATTCAGTGTAAAGTTACCAGTAACAACCGGGTTTGGTGCAATGCTGATAATGTCAAAACCTTTGCTTGCATTCAGCAGCGCTACGGTTGTACTATAGGTTACCTTACCATCTGCATCTACAATTTTAAGTCGGTAGTAATTCATACCGGGTAATGGATCGGTATCGGTATAGTCGAATGGCTGGTTGCAGCGTACCGCATCTGCAGTAACAGAATTTATCGCATTGAAGTTTCGTGAGTTGCCGCTGCGTTCCAGTATCATCGTTACCCCTGGGGTTGTGTTGCAGGTAACTTTCCAGTTTAGCAAATGATTGCTGCCACGTTTTACACCGGTGAAATAATTTATTGAAATGGGTAGTGGGGTTTCGTGAAGCGTTGTATGCAGGTAAAAACCACTGAATCCTGTAACATTGAATGTTACTGCCCAGTAAGATCCATTCCAAAGAACATTGGCAGCACCCGGGTTTATCAATATCCGGGCACCGCTATAATTACCCGGTGTTGAAGTTGGCAAACCACCGGTAGGCATACCATGAAACTGCGTTACCCGTACATTGGCCCTGTTGGGATCAGCATTTCCAAGCACTGCTGTCGGCAGGTCAGGCCATACCGGGTTATTGGTATTGTAGTCTATAAATTCCTGGTCGGTAAAATAAAGGGTGATGGTAGCAGTAGCTGTAACGGGGTTTACTGCCGGTTCAATATCATAGTGCCGCTGTACATAAGGCTCGCCATTAAAGTATTGTTGTGTTGCATCCAGCGTAACACAGGCATTTATTTTACCGCCAACGGCCGAACCTCCGGATGGCAGTACCCTGGCAATAAGATCACACACGCCGGTTGCATACGTGGTTCCGGAAAGTGACACCGTTTTATTTTCACAAACGGCTGTTGCTGCAATACCGGCAAGTGTGCCGCTGTATATGGCGGTAAATTCATCGGCGCCCATATCGGGTGTGGTAATATCACGGGTGTCATTATCATAATCTGCAGTAATGCCTGCTACCGGCACACCGTAGCCGTCGAGCCCGCAATTGTTTGTAACAACAAGATGCAGATCTGTTGCAGAAACAAAATTGGGTTGTATGTTAAGCGAATTTGCTTCCTGACCGGTTGCCGTTTGCCATGCCGCAAGGGTTACATAATCTGTTGCAGCAATTTTTCCAATAAGGCTTGTACCCAATGCAGCAGCAGAAAAATAATCATTATAGTCAAGTGAAGTAAACTGTGCTGCCGAAGTTTGGGCGGCAATACCAACAGCCCCAACGCCAATGCCTCCCAACAGGCCCAATTCATTTTTAACAATATTGTCTTTAATAACAGCATTACTGCCATCATCAAGTGCTATACCTATAGAATAAACACCCGGTAAATTAATGGTGCTGCCCGAAAGATAAATACTGTTGTAATACATGTTAATACCGCCCTGCGTTCCATTACCATAAATACCAACCGGGCTGCGCAGGGAACCATAGGTTGCGTAATCATCCCCATCGCCCGATATACCGTAGATCATGTTGTTGCTTACCTCTATATTGGCAGCAGCAAGACCCGTGCTGATGAATATACCTTTTGCCGCATAGCCGGCAATACCCGTATAATGTATATCATGTATCTTGTTTTTTTCAATGATCGAATTGGAAGTACCTGCATCAAACCATATGCCTGCATCTACCTGGTTTGTTACTGATTCAAAATTACCGATGTCATTATTCGAAACATTTGCACCATCAACTCCCTGAACATAAATACCGGTATTACCTATGGCTGCAACACCTGCAGCATTTATACTGTTACCCACGATATTTAATCCG
The DNA here is from genome assembly GCA_039926045.1 of Ferruginibacter sp. Classification (GTDB taxonomy): domain Bacteria; phylum Bacteroidota; class Bacteroidia; order Chitinophagales; family Chitinophagaceae; genus Ferruginibacter. Next base: position 1,103 of record JBDSXS010000066.1, on the reverse strand, counting down.
CTGCCATTACCCGTTGTTACCGCGGCACTGGCAAAAATACCTGTATAGGCCTGCTGCACATCGTTGTTTTGAATAGTGATATTATTAAAATACCCGGCAGCCCCGGGGATTGTTCCATCACTTACATAAACAGCAGTGGTTAACGCAACTGATCCGTCAATTACAATACAGTTTTTTATGGTAGTATTGGTTACCGGCACCGTACCTGTTGAACCAATAAGTAAAACAGCGGGCGAAGTAACCGAAGTATTGCTAATCGTAAGGTCCCTGCTGCTGGTAGCATTGCTGCTACCATCAATAATAACATTACTGCTTTTTATCCTGATCAATGCATCGCTGGCTAAAGTACCCGAAATTACGGTACCCGCTGAGGCCGGAACAATGGTTAAACTAAAAGGCCCGCTGCAACCATAGCTCATCTGGTTGAGTGCTACAGCCCCGGTTTCTGGTAAGGCTGCATCAATAATGGTTGCAGTAATATTGGCCGAAAGGCCTGCTGCATTAATAGCAGCAAACAAACCTCCTGCACCTGTTAAAGATGGATAGGTACCGGCTGCACCAATGTTCACATTTGTTGCAAGGCCCGGCATCGAAACCGTATAGGTATTTACGGGATCGTGTACCGGAAAGGCCGATGCTGTTAATGCCACGCTGGCTGGCATAAATGCAGGTGCATATATACCACTGTTGATGCTTACATTGGCCGGCACTACCAGGTCCTGCGCTGTTACAAAATATTGTATGGTATTACCCACGGCCACGCCGCCATTAATTAAACTGTAATCAATAACAAAACTAAAAGGCGAATTTCCTGTACCTGTTGCTTCTACATATTTCCAGCCATCAGTTGCATTGGTATTTCCAAGGTAATTATTAACATTGGTTGTTTTTTTGTAGTACAGTCTTGGCCTGGTTCCTGCTAATATATTAACGCCGCTTATATCAGTTATAACTGCCGGTAAAGTGGGGCCCGGACTTGTACAGGAACTGTTGGCTAAAGGCGTATAAGATATTTCCGGACCAATCAGGTCGGTCAACAGCGGATCATAAAAATCACCGGCATCGGCACCAATATCAACAGGCGTTAATGAAGCTCTTGTTTG
>JBDSXS010000065.1:0-2924 GCA_039926045.1 Ferruginibacter sp. | reverse complement strand
CATTATTGCTGGATACTGGGCCAGGATGCGAAGAAAGGGAATAAAGATGTGAAGCGTACAAAACTGCAAGGGAGTGAAGTGATCGCATTGTCTGATTTTATACAAAATGAATTTGAAAAGAACCACGGCACCAGGCCGCAATATGTGATCCCACCCGGTATTGATGCAAGGCAATTCGCTCATCCAATAAAAGAAAAAGACATTGATATTATTGCGGTAGGGTCGTTGATCCCGCTAAAACAATATGAGATCTTTATTGATGTTATTGCTGAAATAAAAAAACAGTCCCCCGGCATAAGCGCCATGCTGATCGGTGATGGCCCTGAAAAAAATAAATTGCAAACACTTATCGCTGCCAGGGGATTGGATCCAAATATCATCCTTGCAGGCGAACTGCCACATCCTGACGTATTACAATACATGCAACGAGGGAAAATTTTTCTTCATCCTTCAGCTTACGAAGGCTTTGGTGTAGTATGTATTGAAGCGCTGTATGCAGGCTGCCAGGTGATCAGTTTTTGCAGGCCTATGGCGCCCGATATTCAACATTGGCATATTGTTCCCGAACAGGGAGCAATGGCTCAAAAAACAATTGAGATCCTGCAGAATCCGGATTCAGTTTATACAAGCCTCAACCCTTTCCCAATGAATAATACTGCAAAAAAAATTATGGCATTATTTGGCTTGATGCAAACCAGTTAATTGTTTTTCAGGTATTGCAAAATAGCCTTCCCTGTTTTCTTTACAGGAACAATACTGAACGGTTTATTTGTCCAGGCCTTTAAAAAATTACTGATCGCCAATTGTTTTTTTTTGTAGAGCAGCCATTTCTCTCCATAATTTATGTATAGCCTGAACAACGCATCCTTCGCAATTTTGGCGGGAAGCTGTTTTTTATTTGTATATGCATGGATAACCCGTATCCCTTCCAAATAACCTTTTTCCCAATTCATGATGCTGTAACCTTCATCATGCAGGCGCCGGTATAAAAGTGGCTCGTATAAAATAACGGCTTTATAATGACGGGCAAGCCCGAGTATAAATTCAACATCAGAAAAAGGGGCACTTTCTGTAAATTCGTGGATGACGGGCATGCAGGATCTTCGCATCATCAGTGTTTGAGGCAGTATAGCGGCTTCAGACCTGAAAAACGAAAGAAAGATATCATCATACTTCAGGCCTTCTCTTTGTTTATAAAAATATTCCAGTGGTTCATTTGTTCTTATAAAATTATACCCATTAGTAAGAGAGAACCCTGCATCCCGATGATCATTAAAAACAGCCACCTGCTTCTCCAGTTTTGTCGGTGCCCACAGATCGTCCGAATCAATAAAAGCGATCAGCTCACCATCGGACCTTTCTATGCCGATATTCTTCAGCCTGATGCCAAGACCGATCTTACCGGCTTTGTAAAACTCCACCCTGCTGTCTTTTATTCCTGCAATGATCTCTTCTGTATTATCTGTTGAGCCGTCATCAACTATTATTAACTGCCAGTTTTGCCAGGTTTGGCATATAATACTTTCAACTGCCTCCATGATATAGGCCGCCCGGTTCCAGGTAGGCATGATAATACTTATTTTGGGATCTGATATCAGCATGAGTTAATGACCTTGTTTATTTTTTTTGCAATAGCTTCAAAAGAAAGCTCTTCTTTAAATTGCTGGATTGTTTTTGTTCTTTCTTTTTCCATATCCAATTCAGGCGTTCGTAATAAAGTTTTCAAAAGCGCCCTGTCATTACCCGGCTCATAAAGCAGGCCACATACAGGATGGCCGGTCATTTTTTGAAAGGAAATAATATCCGTTATAACAGGTACACATCCACACGACATGGCTTCGCAAACTGCAATCCCGCTTCCTTCGTGATGAGAACCGGATATAATAAAATCGGCAGCATTATACCAGTTTTGCATCTTCAGATGCGGAACTTTGCCAACCAGCTTTATTGTTTCAGAAGATTTACATTCCTGGATCAGCTCTTTGATCTCATTTAAAAGTTCTTCAGTTTGATAGATCATGTACAGTTCTGCCCCCGGCCTTAATTCAACAAAAGCTAAAAATGCTTTTACAACAGTTAACGGATCTTTATTATTATTCAGCCTGCCTACCCATAAAAAAACAGGATCGCCATTTATTTGTAATCCTGACCTGGAAAGGGTTCTATCCTGCGGGTAAAAAACAGAGGATGCCTGTATGGACTCGTAAATTTTATGTTGACTGCTGATATTTCCAAACGTTGTCCATTCTTTTCCAAACGCTACAGAAGTGAAGAGATAAGCATTTACCATTTTATCAGCCATTTTTTGCAGGCGCCCTTTTATTCCACGGTATGGTTTTTCGCCACGGTGCAAAACAATTATTTTAACCGCCTTTCCTAATTTCAGTCTCAGTTGTATTATTTGCAAAGGGAAAATAAACCCATTCACCAAAACAACATTGGGTTTAAGTTTTTTGATAAAACTATGTAACCGCCATGGAAAGTAAGTAGTAGATCTTTTAAAATCAAGAAAATTATATTTTACGCCTTTGCGTTCCAGCATACCGGTATAATTGACCTGCTCAATACTTTCTACCGTATGCTGTTGGGACAGTTCTTCCAAAATGCCGGTATAAAAATCTATCCTGCCCAGCCATTGCTCCGGATCAGTAAATTCCCGTGTATTAACATAGCTGGTACTAACGATCTTCATGATGCTGTTTTAAAATTACTGGTGAAAATTTCCACAGGGCAATATGATGATGACCAGGTAAGTACCAGAAAGAGGAGAAAAAAATAATTTTAAACTTCATACATGGCAACTTTTATCTTTAAGTTGCGATAACTAATAATATGCAACTCCTCCAAAAATTACTTACTAAACTCAATGGGCTTCATTATACCCAGGAATATCTTTGTTTTGCGAAAGGATCGTTTTTACAGCC
>JBDSXS010000064.1:0-8760 GCA_039926045.1 Ferruginibacter sp. | reverse complement strand
GTTTCAAACATCTGTGCACCATAACGGTCAAATACCCTGAAGTAATCAGTGCTCCTGATACCAACAGGCGTGGGGAAGAAAATATCGTTCAGCCCATCGCCATTGGGAGAGAATGCATTGGGTAGATAATACATAGGCCCCTCATAAACTTTTACAAACACATCATCATCATCGGTACAGCCAATGGCATCTGTAACCACCACATGAAAATAGGTATCGTTGTAAAGCGTTGCCAATGGGTTTGCAATAAAAGGATTATTCAATGGGCCTGCGGGGCTCCATACATAATCAACACCGCCGGTGGCCTGTAACTGGTGTGGCCTGCCTAGAATAGCATTGGTGTCATTGCCTGCAAATACAACAAGCAGTGGCTGCATGAAGACCGTCATGCTGTCGGTAACAGAAAAATTGCAACCATAATTATCTGTGACCGTCAATGTAAATTGCCTGGTCGTATCCATCCTGGCAACGGTACTTGCAGCATTGGGTGTGTTCAATGAATCGGGTGGGCTCCATGCATAATTTACCGTACCGGATAAATTAGAAGCGCTGCCATTTAAGAAAGCATTTGTTTTATAGCAGATGGTGGTATCCGGGCCTGCATTAGCAACCGGTTTATGTAAAACATTTATAGTAACGGAATCTTTTCTTACACATACACCCCATTTGGCCGTGAGATAATATTTAGTGGTATCGGTTGGAGATGCAATGGGATTTTTAGCCGTATCAAAATTTAATGTAGCAGCCGGGGTCCATTTAAATGTATCGGTAAGTGCATTGGTTATTGGCATGAGGGTGATACTACTACCAAAACAAATGGTGCTGTCCGGGCCAAGATCAAGATACATGGTATCAATTAAAACAACAACAGCTGATGTATTGGTAATGCATAAATTGCCATCCCTTACTTTAATATTGTAACTACCGGATGGCAGGTTTGAAAAAATATTTACCGCCTGGTAAGCCCCATTATTAATTGAATATTCATAAAGCGGGGTACCACCGGCAGCAGTTACAGTAATTGACCCGGTATTGTTTGCACAGTTAGTACTTGTTGTACCTGTAAAGGCAGATAGAACAGGCGGTTCTGTAATTGTAGCGGTGGTTGAGCCTCCACATAATGATCCTATCAACCTTGCCTGCACGGTATAAATACCTGCCGGTGCATTAAACACCGGTGAAGTTTGCCAGGTTGTTCCATCAATTGAATATTCAATATTAGCAGCTATAGGTGAATTGATGGTAATGGTTCCGTTGCCGTCATAGCAGAGAGCATCTGTTGCTGTTACATTTAAGGGATTGAGCGTTTTCTTAACTATGATCGTATCAGATCCTTCAGTTTGTACAGATGGATTATCGCATTGCCTATAAAAAGCCCTCACTACATAACTCATACTGTCTATACTTTGGCAAACAGGGAAGGTGGCTTCCAGTTCACCATTTCCAAGTGATGTAGTTGTACCCCTGGCGAACCAGACACCGTTTTTATAAAGTGCCACACTATCCAAAAGTGAAGAGGTTCCGCTTGGAACAAATCTCCATCCTTCGTTCGTAACCTGTTGCGTAAATAAATTTCTACCCGGCGGCGATGTGAATGGTGTTGCCGGTAATCCGTCTTTTTGAATGCCTATGATCACATTAGAGCTACTGCAAGAAGGATAGTTTTCAACAAAAATATCTATGAGACCTGTTCCCTCGTGCAACACCACTTCAAAAGTGGCTTTCATGGTCTGGCAGTTATATATTTTTACATTTGAATAGCTCATAACAAATCTTCTACATGGTGCAAAACCTTCAACACGGGCTTCAATTTTGTATGTTGGATCTGAGAGATCGGGTAAAAGATCACTGTACGCACCCATTATAGAGAGCTTGGGATACAAAGCGCCACTGGGATATGGGGGTGCCGGGCATGAGTAAGTTGCAGTACCCGATCCTATGAATGGGATCGGATTTGATACCACATAATTATTACCTGTTAAAGCATTTGACAGATCGAAAGTGATAAGGCCATTGGTACCTAAAACATATTTGGTATAGACTGAGCCATAAAAGCAAAAATTAAAAGGAAGTGTGGCAACATCGCCATATTTATCATCCTGGTCGGCAATGCAGGGCAATACGTAAAGAGGGGCCGCAGTAACAAATGGGTAAGGGTTATAAGGAATAGAAATTACCTGGTAATCTTCAGTACTTTTTATGTCTGGAATCCTTGCCTTTAAATCCAGGCAGGCCTGCAAACAGGAAATGGTGGTATCATTGCCTGCTGCTACGTTAAAGCAGGACTGTGCTGATAATTTTAATGAAACTGTACAGATCAGTAAAAAACTTACCAGTAAAATTTTTTTCATCGCGATGGGGTATGATAAATAAGGGTTTGAAGGTAAACAAATTCCTTCAAATTATTACATACCAAGATAATGCTGATGGCCAAAACGTTGCCTTAAGAAATTTTAATGAAAACGCCTCCTGTTTTACAGGAGGCGTTTAGTACTAATTTTCTACAATACCAGCTTAGTTTTATAGTTTTATTATATTTTTACTCAGTTTTTCTCCACTGGAATTTGTTATTTCTATATAATAAATTCCCATTTTGAGTCCGGAAATATCGAGGTTCAAACCAGATGTGTATTTTTCCTTTTTCAATACAGGATCTCCTTCCTGATTAACTATAGAAAGGGTATATGTAGATATGCTTTGCATACCTTTTTCGGTGATCAAAAATCTAACCAGATTAACCGACGGATTAGGGGAGATGTTTACTTCAAAAGAAGCTTTATTTTCTAAAGGAGTTGTTACTGTTGATATTGCAGCAGGTCTTAAGATAAAATCACCTGTAAGACTTAGTTTGGTTAGAAAGACTGAATGGTTTGAAGTTGGTAATAAAGGAATATGTTGACTTCCAATATAAGTAGTGTTATCAGACACTGTGCCTGCTAAATAAACGTAATCTCCACTAAAAACATAAGCATACGAAAACATAACAGGGTCATATTGTGAGATATGAATTTTTTTCTCTGTTATTGCACTTGTACTAAAATTGATTGCGTAAATATCGTTATCAACCCGCTGAGCTACCAGGCAAATATCTTCCGTATATGGGTTATTTGATTTTATAGACCAAATATTGACATTGTTGAAACCAGCAATATTTATTGGAGTTCCAAACGTATTAGAAATGTATAGGTATTCGCGTAATATTTCATCTTTAACCATATAAACTTTGTCCTGGGTAGTAACCTGTACAAGCGTTGTTGGAAATAGATTTGGATTGTCGGGAGGTAACAGTTGAGTTACATTTAAATCCAGTGTATTGGCTGGGTTTAGGGTGTACACACTAAAGAAATTGCCAGATGACGTATACCATGAAATGAAGAGTTTATTTGTATTTGGATTGAAAATTGTTTTTAGTATAGGCCCTCCTAAATTTAAAGGAGGACTTGTTCCTGTTGGCGAATGAACGTAAATAATCCCATAATAGGATTCACTAATAATGGAATTTTGATTGGTCTCCGCAATTATTATTTCATTAGTTGGTAATGGAGGGTATGACTGAGTTCCAGATGTGCCATTATAATAAGAAGTAATTAATGGAGGGTAATTATAATAGTGCATCTGAATATCCCCGGAATTCAATGCGATCGAGGGTTTTAAATCTGTTTTGTACCAATTGGTAATACCGGTATTTGTATATTGAAAACTAAGTTCAATACTATTGTTGGAAGGGGCTGGCAAAGGGCCATCATGATTAATTGGCGGAATATTAAAAGCAGCTTCATGAATAAACATGAATAGATTACTGTTATTATCTTTCCCTAAATAAAGTGGGGACTTTCCCTCATATACTTTCGGCCAAACAGCCTTATGCACCCATTGCGGCAAAGAACCTGAATGCGAAGTACCTGTTACCAGTGTAAGGCTAAAAGGATTAAAATTACAGCTGGGAGCAAGCAAGTTAGGTAATTCAATAGCCCCGAGAATACTACCTGTTTGGGTCATTCCATCCGGCATTGCTACATAAATTTGGTTGTTAATAGCCAATTGCAATGCAAAGGGCCGATCGGCAGGTATTGTAACAAAATTGGGAACTTGAGAACTCCAAACCTCTCTTTTTTTTATGGTCCCCACAGGGTTCTGATATATTTTAGCATATTTTTCGACGATGGAAGAGCTTGCATTATTTTTGTCCTGCGTAATTGTATTATAGAAATAATCAGAAAAATAAATATACTGGCTGCTGGGAGAAAATTCAATGCCATGCCCTATATAAGTATTGGCAGTCGGTGTAAACACATTTCTGTTAAAAGTAACTTCACCATTTTGGTCATTGAAATTATATAGATTTATCCTGTTAGTAGCATCACAGAGTAATTGCCCGTTTGGTGAGATTTTTATTGATCCGTACGGTTCATTGATGGGGTTAGTACTTGCGTCATAATTCACATTATCGAGCAATACCGTTGCAGGAAGAGTAGGAACAATTGGTTGCGGACTTGTGCCATCGGGCAGATTATTAATTCCATTTTCTGTAACCAAATAACTGTATGCATATCTTGTAACCTGTCCTCCAATATCAAAACGGGGGAAAATTGTTACCCAGATTTTATCGTTATCATTATGCATTGCAGTGGTAATTTTACCAATAGTCATTTTTAATCCGGTGGCTCCGGCATAATCGTATTCAATGGGCACTCCCGAATGATCTTTTAACTTGATATTTTTCAGGTTTGTTACAACATCGCCTTTGCCTCCATCTAAATTCATATCGACTACAGAATAATGAGCACCACCGTAAATGCCAGTTGGGTTAAAAGGAGCATTATAAAAAAAACTTAACGTAAAAATGTAGTAAATGCCCGGATGTTTTGGTTTTGGAACAATAACCGTACTTTGATTGTCCCAAACAATATCTATTGCACCATAAAGTCCAGTGCCGTTTTGCATAGGCTGATTTACAGGAGAAGCATTGTTCCATACAGTCATTCCATTGGTGTAAAACAGCAACTGCCCATTTTCATTACTCACACTCGCAGGTGTACCTAAAGAACTGTATGAACTGTTTGGAAGACTGTAAGAACTTTGAGAAGTGAAAGGAGTTGGAGACGCTGTATTAAAATTGACTCCTGCATTCAGACCAAAACACCAATTTGCATTTTGTGAATTTTGTGCTACTGAATGTAAGACAACTAAGAGGCTCAAACATGTTATGATCTTTTTCATAAAGTGGGATTGTTTTAAGATTCAGGAATGTTTTTTTTTTGGAAATCTAAAAAGTATCTAAAGGAGGATCAATTGGTAAGATATATAATTATACTTCTTTTTGCAAGCTAAAATTTATTGCATAGAAAACAACTGACAAACTGCCGTCAGTTGTTTTCAAAAAATCTTATTAAGTAGGAATAGGGTTATATTCGCCAGCCCTGCCGTTTTTGTCAAACCCTTTTATAACCCATACATTAGTACCCAATGCAGCGGGTTTGCCTTTCAGCGTGCCGTCCCCTTAAAACAAACACATATTAAAATTTCCACCTTACAAAAGCCTCCATGGCAGCGTATTGTGTTAAACCAAGCTGGGCATATAACCTGGCTGTATTTGCATTGCGTTCTTCGGCACGTTGCCAGAATTCACGGTCATCACTTCCCTGGAAGGGTACGCTGTCTTTTTGCGACTGGTGTATAAAAATGCCATGACGTTTTTTAATGACCTGGTCGGGGCTCATGGGCACGGCCATTTCAATTTCGTTAATATCCCATTCCTGCCAGGCACCTTTGTAGAGCCATAGCCAGCAGTCATGAATCCAGTGAGTCGTGAGTTGTGAGTCGGGAGTTGGGAGTGGTGAGTCGTGAGTGGTAGCCTTTATTTGTTTCAGGGCTTCTATTACTACATCAAAACAAACTTTGTGTGTGCCATGCGGATCGGCAAAATCGCCGGCACAATAAATTTGCTGGGGTTTTAATTCATTTAAAAGATCAACGGTTTGCTGCACATCAGCAGCGCCCATGGGGTTCTTTTCAATTGTGCCTGTTTCATAAAAAGGCAGGTTCATAAAATGGATATGTTCTTCCTGCAGCCCAACATATTTGCTGGTGGCTTTGGCTTCGCATCTCCTGATCAATCCTTTTATGGCACGTATAGTATCGGTATCTTTTTCGCTCGACTTTTTTATATTTAAAAAAGCAGTGGCTTCATCCAGTATTTTTTTGCTTTTTGTTTCATCAATGTCGAACATACTTTCAAAACCTACAGCAAAATCAATAAAGCGGGTTACAAATTCATCGGTAACTGCAATATTGCCGCTGGTTTGATAAGCCACGTGCACTTCATGCCCCTGGTCCTGCAGTCGCATAAAAGTGCCACCCATGCTGATGATATCATCATCGGGGTGAGGGGAGAAGAGCACAACTTTTTTTGGAAAAGGTTCACCACGTTCGGGATGATTGGTGCGCTGTTCAGATGGTTTGCCGCCGGGCCAGCCGGTAATACTGTCTCTTAATAAATAAAATACCTGCAGGTTAATTTCATAAGCATCGCCTTTTTCAACAAGCAGGTCACTGAGGCCATTATCGTTATAATCAATATTTGTTAAACTTAAAACGGGCTTGCGCAGTTTTAATGCAAGGTTTACTACCGCACGTTTCATCATGCCGGTGGTCCATTCACATTCTCCCGTGAGCCATGGACTTTTAAACCTTGTTAATTCAGCAGCACAGGTTTCATCGATCACAAAAACACAGTCATCATGGTTTTGTAAAAGCGATGCAGGTATGTCTTCAGTATCATCTTCTTCAACGGCTTTTTTTACTACAGGGGCTTTTGTTTGTCCCCAGGCCATTAAAATTATTTTTTTTGATCTTAATATGGTATTGATGCCCATGGTAATGGCCATGCGTGGCACCTGGCTCATGTGGCCGAATTCGTATGCATTGGCAATGCGGGTACTGTTATCTAAACTGATGAGCCTTGTTTTTGAATTGATGCTGCTGCCCGGTTCGTTAAAACCGATATGGCCGTTCACCCCAATGCCCAATATCTGCAGGTCCAGTCCGCAGGCTTCTTCAATTTGTTTTTCGTAGTTCAAACAATGTTCTTTCACTTTGTCTTTTGGTATCATACCATCGGGCAGGTGATAATTGTTGGGATCAATATCGGTCTGCTCAAACAAATTCTTCCGCATAAAATAATGATAGCTCTGCAGCGCATCTTTATCCATGGGGTAATACTGGTCGAGGTTGAACGTGATGACATTTTTAAAACTCAGCCCTTCATTTTTGTGCATATGCACGAGCTCGGCATATAAAGTTTTTGGTGAAGAGCCCGTTGCCAGGCCAATGACGGTTTTCTTTCCGGCAGCTTCTTTCTCTTTGATCAGTAATGCAATTTGTTCGGCAACAAAGGCGGAGCCTGTTTTAGAATCCGGAAAAATTTTAACCGGTATTTTTTCTAACGAATCGGTGAGATCAATTTTAGTCATAATTTTTTAGCGTTGGAAAGGTGTCAGGCCACTACAAAAAGTGGTTACAAATAAATACTTATGCATAAATTAGGGTGTTACAAAATAATATCTGTAGCAGTGGCCAGACACCTATTCGAACCCCTAAGTTAAAATATTTTTAAGGTATGAGGCCACTACAAAAAGCACTTGCATTGACTGGTTATTACAAATCTAATATTTTATCCTTTAAAAAGATATTACAGTGGCCAGACACCTAAAATAATCCCTCAATAATTTTAACATTTAAAGCTATGATCTGTTCTGCCTTAAGATCAGGCTCCGACAAATCCAATACCTGCAAAGCCAGTATTTTATTACAAACCGTTCCATTTCTGAAATCATAATAATCCGGATAAGAAGAATATTGCCAATCTTTTAAATGGGTTACCAACTTTGCCTCTTTTGGATTTTGATGTATATAATGAAAGCAGGTAAGTAAATGATCATGGTTTGTAAAAGATGAAATGATCCGGTTATCCTCAGTTAAACATTTTGCTTTTGTCTTTTTTTGAAAAAGGTTGCCAGTTGTCCCGTTTTGAAGATTAATTGCTTTGGTGTAGGAACTTAAAGTTTTACCAATGGCTTTAGAGAGATTTTGCAGGTAGGTGGATTTATCTCCAAGTACGATTTTATCACAGCCTGATTCATTTGGCACCAGCATGAAATGAAAATGATTGGGCATTAGACAGTAGCAAAGAATTTCACAATACTGTTTCCATTCGGCTTTAATTTTTTGTAAGAAGAAAAGGTAATTAGCATCTGTGAAGAAGATAGTTTGCTTGTTATTACCACGGTTATAAACGTGATAAACCTGATCTTTTTCGAAATGCATGGGCTTATCGATTTAGGTGTCTGGCCACTAACTGTTAGGCCCCTACTATTGGTTTTCTGCAATAAATTACGCTTGCAAATTTAATTAGTTTGTAAATAATAAAAATTTACTGTGGCCAGACAACTTATTAATGAGGTTGATTATTTAGGTGTCTGGCCACTGTAGAATTATTTAAACGTAAGCTTATAATTTATTTAAATTTAAAAAAATGCAGCAGTATTCGTAGTGGCCTGACATCTACTGCACCTCAATCTCATCAACATACCACGATGATAGATCTGAATAGTTTCAATTTGCATGTTGGTTTAGGTGTCTGGCCACCAATAATATTATTTAAACGCAGGATCCATTAATTATTCTAAAAATCTGATATGGCAAGCTTTTTTCGTAGTGGCCTGACACCTACTGCACTTCTATCTCATCCACAAACAACCA
>JBDSXS010000063.1:0-8733 GCA_039926045.1 Ferruginibacter sp. | reverse complement strand
CCGGCTAACGGGTAAGCAGCTCCCAGTTCACTCCAGATCATGGCATCGATCAATGAGAGTATAGCGCCGGCAATCCAGGCATATAAGAACATGCTACCCATCAACCCCATCACAATTGGAAGGGTTACAAACGGGCCAATGCCCACCATGTCGATCATATTTACAACGGTAGATTGAAATAAGCCTAAACTTCGCTGTAGTTTTGGTGCAGCCATCAAAAAAATTGAAAGCGGAAATTACAATTTTGAATGATAAAAGGTTCAAATAAAAGCTGTACCGGGATTTTTTTCCGAATTTAGTAAACTTTAAAATCCGAAGAGGATAACCAGTATTGAGATGATCAATATCAGGCGGAAAACAATTTGCATATAATTTTGTTTTGTAGCTTACATGTATAAACGGTAAAATGGGAAAAAAAATTGTTATCGCCATAACGGGTGCCAGTGGTTCGATCTATGCCGACCTGTTGTTGAAAAAACTTCAGCAGCTGAATGGTCAATGGGAGGCATTGAGCCTGGTTATGACATCAAATGCAAAAGAGGTATGGAAGATAGAACTCGGTAACGAAAAATTTTCTAATTATGATGTAAAGCTGTATTCCCAGCAGGATTTCAATGCCCCCTTTGCTTCGGGTTCGGGCCAATATGATACCATGATCATTATTCCCTGCAGTATGGGCACATTGGGAAGAATTGCTTGCGGTATTTCAAACGACCTGATCAGCCGTGCTGCTGATGTGGTCTTAAAAGAAAGACGAAAATTAATTTGTGTGGTGAGGGACACGCCTTATAATCTTATTCATATCCGTAACATGGAAACCATAACACTTGCAGGTGGCATCATTTGCCCGGCAACACCTTCTTTTTACAGTAACCCAGCAACGATCGAAGAACTGGCTGCAACTGTTGTTGACCGGGTCATTGACCTTGCGGGTTTGCACAATGAATCTTACAGGTGGGGAAAGGCAACCTGAAATAATTGATTATCGTTTTTAAAATTCTTACGTTACATAAAAATCGTTTTATGAGAAAGCAGATCCTTATTATTATCCTGGTCTCGGTAGCAGCGATCTCTTCCTGCAGGAAAGAAAATGATCTACCCCAAAATATTATTTCAGAATTCCCGAATGAGATTGGGAATCATTGGCGATATCTATATACATGGGGAACCGCTATTGTTCACCAGGATACTATCGACGTGGATATCGTTGGAACACGTGCAATGCCGAATGGGCAGACAGCTAAAGTGTGGGTATATAAAGTGCAATCCAACAGCTATCCTGCTTTGATTGATACAAATTATGTTATTGTAGATAGTCAACTGGTAAAAGTATACTTACGCTCCTATGGTTCTGTTTATTACGAGAAGAAACGTTACAAACTACCGCTTTCTGTTGGCGATATATGGGTGATTCCTCAGAATTATAAGGATACAACCTGGGTGCTGGGTAATCATCCGGTAACTGTTCCCGCAGGCACATTTGCAAATAGCTATAAACTCAGACATGAAAGAAAATACATCGTAAATTCCTGGACAAATAACGACATATGGATATCGCCACAGGTTGGAGTAGTAAAATTTTACCAGGAGGAATATTCCTTAGGTGGTGTACCTGGAAATGGGCTGTGGGAATTGATCAATTATACGGTGCATTAAAAAAGCAGCATATACATGCTGCTCTAATATTTTTAAAACTCATTCAATTCGATCTTAGCGTAGATCAACCAACTCCATTCCGGGGTAATTCTTCTGGTTAAAAACAAATGTAGCATCAGTAAGATTTGTTTTAGTATTCATTCCGCTCACAGTATAGGTATATCTGTTCCCTGCTTTTTCAAATACTTTTGTTGATGTTATGGTTTGTGTGGCTTTATTGATAAATACGATCACTTTATGAAAAAGCTTCGTCTTGTCAATAGGCGTTAATTCAATTTCCTGTATCCCTTTTGCATCACTGTTCAACTTATACAAAAAATCTTTATCGTAAAAATTGGTAAATAATTTTTGAGGGGTAATGGTATTGTTAGAGACATCCAGTTTGGTGAGGGTGATTTCTTTTGCTGCTGCATCAACTGTCCACACATTGCTGCCGTCGCAATAAATATCCTGTCCTGCAACCTTGATACGGTATTTAGTCCCTTTCATGTATACTGTACCCGATTTATTGCCCATTAATTTATTAAGGCTGTTCTCGATCTTTAAACTGAAGCCTGATTGAACGGACTTAAAACTTTTAAACCTTGCACTAACTGCATCTAATATCTTTTTAGCCGCCGGATCGCTGTTGCCCATACCTTTAGGCACCTGTGCCTGTGCAGTAAAAAATACGCTGATCATTAACACTGCCACACTTAAAAATTTCTTCATATTACTTTATTATTATTTAAAAAATGCCCATTTGTAAATTGGGTGCAAAGATATACTAAGTAGACGGGTTTTGACAAGGCGGGTTTAACTGCCTTTTGTAATAAACTGTTAATGTACAATCATTTGTAAAATATTGTAAACTTACGGGTCGTTAATCCACAAAAGAATAGCTATTTTGCAACTCTTCAACACAACTCCTCTATTGATCCCTTTTAGGCATCATTTAATTATTATATCATGGAAAAAAATATTGCTGTTTCCCAACGGGAATCATATAACCCTACGCAATTCACTGAATTTTTATGGTGGTTATCAACTGCCGAAAAAGAAATTTTAGTTGATTCGGTTATTGACAGGAACCGGTACCGGATCATCGGCATGACGGTTCTGGCAACCTGGGCTTTTGCGAGTTTTACCTGGACCTATTTTTTCAGCACCATTGTAGATTCTGTTTTACTGGCCATTGCCCTGGGACTTTTTATGGGTTTTATTATCCTCACCATCGACAGGGCTTTAATAAAAGGGATAACAAAATTCAACAAACAAAGATTGGCACCACTTTTATTCAGGGGACTGTTGGCACTAACCATTGGAACATTTATGGCGCAGCCGGCTGTGTTATATATGTTTGATAAAGAAATAAAATTGCAAACCTCGCTTGATAATGAGAAAAAGAAGATATTAAAACAACAGGAACTGGTAACATTATATAAAGCACCTAAAGAAGCACTGGTAAAACAAAGTGCAGTTTTAAGATCGGAACTCGATCTGAAATATGCCGGCGTTAATAAAGCAAGAGAAAATTTTTTAGCTGAAACAGATGGCAGCGGCGGATCAGGTAAAGTGGGAATAAAAGATATTGCCATTGCCAAGCGGAATGAATATCAAAAACTGGATGTCGAATACCAGGCTTTCTTAAAAGGATCTCAGCCCAAACTGGATAGCAATGAAGCAGCACTTAAAGAAATTGATAATAAGATCAAACAGGGGGAAGCAAATTTTATTCTATATCTCAACAATGGATTCTTAACCAGGGTAGAAGCATTGACGAATTTATTAAAGAACAACGCCGCCCTCCAGTTCAGGTATTACCTTATCGTTTTTATTTTAATGCTGATAGAATTGATGCCGGTGATTGCAAAGACCATCCTGCCATCGGGCAGTTACGATGAAAAGGTGATGCTGCGTGAAGAAATGGAAATTGACATTGCCCGTAGCAATATCCGTAAAGAGCAACAATTAAAAGAACTCTACAATCAAATGGCATTTGATAACGACACGGAAGCCATCACCGCTTTTTTTGCATTGACCAAAGATGACCGGAGCGAAAAAATGCAAAGTTTCAGTAAAAAATGGAAGGAAGAGAATCACCAGACATTTGACGGCCTATGGGAAAAGATGAAAAAAGAGATACTGACCAAGCAGGAAAACTAAATGAATTGCCCCGGCTTTAAAGCCGGGGCAATTCATTATTTTTGTCGCCTCCCGATAAATCGGAACAAGCTATGGCAAAAGCAGCTGCTGAAACTCCCTTAATGCAACAACACAATGCCATCAAGGCCAAATACCCTGATGCCATACTGCTTTTCAGGGTGGGAGATTTTTATGAAACTTTTGGCCAGGATGCCATAACCACCGCTGCGGTGTTGGGCATTACTTTAACTAAACGAAACAATGGAAATCCGGATGCATCAGAACTGGCCGGCTTTCCATATCATGCACTGGATACCTATTTGCACAAACTGGTAAAAGCAGGTTACCGTGTTGCCATCTGTGATCAATTGGAAGATCCCAAGCAGGCCAAGGGAATTGTAAAGCGGGGCGTAACAGAACTGGTTACACCCGGAGTTGCCACCAGCGATAAATTACTGGAGCATAATAGTAATAATTTTTTAGCGGCCCTGCATTTTGAGGATGAAAAAATAGGCATTGCATTTTTAGATATCAGCACCGGCGAATTTTTTGTGGCAGAAGGCGATAAAGAATATGCCGATAAATTATTGCAGAGTTTAAAACCAGCCGAAGTTATTTTTCAGCGCAGCCGTCAAAAATATTTTAAGGAAAACTTTGGCGCCAAATTTTTTACCTACACTTTAGAAGAATGGATCTTTGCTGAAGCTTATGCAACTGAAAGTTTATTAAAGCATTTTGGTACACATAGTTTAAAAGGTTTTGGCATTGAAGGGCAGCAAGCAGGGATCATAGCTGCCGGCGCCATACTGCATTATTTAAAAGACACCGAGCACCCCAACCTGGGCCATATCACTTCCATACAAAGAATTGACAGGGAAGATCATTTATGGATGGATCGTTTTACCATCCGCAACCTGGAATTATTTGGCGGCGCCGAAGGCAGCAACACTTTATTAAAGGTTTTGGATAATACCGTATCTGCCATGGGTGCCAGGATGTTAAAACGCTGGATGGTGCTGCCATTGAATAACATTGTAAAGATCAATGAAAGGCTGAACACGGTCGAGTTTTTAATTAAGGAAGTTGAACTGCGGAATAAATTAACACAGAGTATTAAACAAGCGGGCGATGTAGAACGATTAGTAAGTAAAGTGCCTTTGAAAAAAGTAAATCCAAGAGAGGTTTTACAAATTGCCAGGGGATTGCAACAAACTGCTTTGATAAAAGATATCTGCGAAGCTTCATCAAATGAATATTTAAAACGACTAGGTGACTCCCTCAATCCCTGTAAATATATTTTAGACAAGATCATCAAAGAGCTTAATGAAAATCCCCCGGTGGCTGCATCAAAAGGGAATGTGATCGCCCCCGGAATTAATGAAGAACTTGATGCTTTGCGTAAGATCGCAAGCGGCGGTAAAGATTACCTCGTGGAAATTCAGCAGCGTGAAGCCATGGCTACTGGCATCAGTTCTTTAAAAATAAGTTTCAATAATGTTTTTGGATATTACCTGGAAGTGACCCACGCCCACAAGACCAAAGTGCCTGAAACCTGGATTCGAAAACAAACCCTGGTCAATGCTGAACGATATATCACCCCCGAATTAAAAGAATATGAAGAAAAAATTGTTGGGGCAGAGGATAAGATACTCGCCATTGAAATGCAGCTTTTCGAAGAGTTGCTGAATGAGCTGCAGGATTATATTGCGCCCATGCAGGTGAACGGCCATGTAATGGCGGTGCTCGATTGCCTGTGTTGCTTTGCTAATAATGCCCTCCAATTCAAATATAAAAAACCGGTGTTGCAGGATGATTTTGTTCTGGACATAAAAGACAGCCGGCACCCGGTGATCGAAAGGAATTTACCTGTTGGAGAAACTTATATTGCCAATGATATTTATTTAGATCCTTCATCTCAACAGATCATCATTTTAACCGGTCCAAACATGAGTGGTAAGAGTGCCATACTCCGGCAAACAGCACTGATCACACTCATGGCCCATATGGGAAGTTTTGTTCCGGCAAGCGATGCAAAAATTCCGTTGACCGATAAAATATTCACCAGGGTAGGGGCCAGCGATAATTTAAGCGGTGGCGAAAGTACGTTCATGGTGGAGATGAATGAGACCGCCAGCATCATCAACAACCTCACCAAACGAAGTTTGATACTGCTGGATGAGATCGGCCGCGGCACATCAACCTATGATGGTATCAGCATTGCCTGGAGCATTGCAGAGTTCTTACATAATTCTGTTCATCAGCCTAAAACATTATTTGCCACGCATTACCATGAGTTGAATGAACTGGAGAATAAATTTACAGGCATTAAGAATTTTCATGTAACCAATAAAGAAGTTGGCAATAAAATAATATTTCTGCGAAAGCTGGCACCGGGCGGCAGCATACACAGTTTTGGTATTCATGTAGCACGCATGGCCGGAATGCCACCGCAATTAATTGACCGTGCCAATGAAATTTTAAAGCAACTGGAAGACAGCAGGGAAGGTGGCGAAGGCATAAACCTGGATGATAACATAAAAAAATTAACGGCTCCCAAAATGCAGCTCAGCATTTTTGATGCACACTCAGCAACTTTTGATGAGATCAGGAATTTGCTGGAAGCAGTGGATATAAATCGCTTAACTCCCGTTGAGGCTTTATTGAAATTGCAGGAAATAAAATCGATGCTTAAATAATCCTACAAATAACTGAGCCACCATTTTTGGTGAGTGCTTTTATAAGTATTGTATTTTTTGCATAGTGGATACAATGCGATCACTACAAATGCCCATACGGCATATACTCCCCATAAGTTAAACCCAAAAGCTGGTGGCCGGAATAAGAACGGCAACCCGGGTGTAACAATATCTGAAGAACTAAATCCTTGTAAATAGAATACAATGACCACTAAAATGTGAATCAAATAAAAATGAAGGATATAATAGAACATGGGAACCCTTCCGTAAATATTCATAATGACGGTAAAACGATTTTGCACTTTTTCTATAAAGGCAAGAAAAAGCATTCCGGCGCCGATCGTCATACACAGGTATAAAAGAGAGGGTGGATATTTATTTACATTAAAGAACGAAAGAAATGTATAAACAGGTCCACGTGCCTGCTCACTCCAGGGCACAGGGTCTCCATACAGATTTGATAACCTGAGTGATACAAAGAGGATCAACAATGCTGTTCCCAATTGCAAAAGTATTTTCCTGCGCCAGACCATATCAATGTCGGGTGTGTATAATTTTCCGAAGCAATAACCCAGCATCATCACCCCCAGCCATGGTAAAAACGAATATATAATGATGATAAAATGGTCTTTAAAGATGGGGTAAACAGAAAAATCAGAGAAATATAAAAGATTGGCAACCACTGATCCCTTCAAGGATTCGTTCACTGCTTTATAATCTAAAATATTATGGAAAAAAACGATCAGGAGCCCTAAAAACAGGATTGCTTTGTATGGAAGTTGTATCAATATTCCCATCAGGATCATGCTGATGCCAATTGCCCAGATAACCTGCAGAATCAAAAGATTAAATAATGGGTTAAATGTCCAGCCAAAAGTGATGATGATCACTTCCACAATGATCAGCCATATACCCCTTGAAATTAAAAAGCCACTTAATTCTTTTTTTGTTTTCTTTTTACTCATCAGGTAAATTGATGTACCGGCGAGGAAAACAAAAATGGGAGCACAAAAATGCGTGATCCACCTCGTGAAAAATAACATAGGGTAGGTGGTTTCCAGGTCCGTAGGTCCTGTGGCCGCCGAGCCGGCTTTTTCAAGGTTAACTTTATAAAAAAAATCACGCACATGGTCGAGCGCCATAATAACCATCACCAATCCTCTTAATACATCAATAGATTGTATGCGTTTCTTAACGTTGGTTAAATTATCCATAGCAGCTGAGTTTGTAAAGTAATATACAATGCCAAAGCGATATTTTAAATTAATTTATGTAATAACCCCACTATCATGCATCTAACTGTTAAAATCGTATTAACCTTTGCAGCACTAATGCAGGTTAAGGGGTCTTTGTAATAATTTCACCATACTTATGATAAAAAAGTTACTTACGCTGATTGCTTTCAATCTCTCTGCAGTATTATATATCCATGCCCAAACCTGTTCGCTGCCGGGCATGACGCCGGATAATGCATTCCCGGTATGCGGCACCTCTGTTTTTCACCAGAGCCAGGTGACTAATTGTAGCGGCCCGGATGTGGCGCAAGGCGGTTGCCCTATTGGTGCTACATCATCCAGCTCTTTCTGGTATAAATTTACCTGTTACCAATCCGGTTCATTAGGATTCCTGATGAGTGGCATTTCCAATAGTGATGATTATGATTGGGTTTTGTTTGATATCACGGGACATACTCCAAATGAGGTTTTTTCAAACAGGTCGTTAGCCATTTCTATTAATCTTTATGGAGCCGGCAGCGGGCCCGCCCTGTTTCCTGAATCACCTACCGGTTGCAAACCCGGGGCTTCAGGCAATGTTCATTGCGAAGGCTCCGAAAATGGAAATACGCCATTCAATGCAATGCCTTTCATCACCGTAGGCCATGATTATTTATTAATGGTCACTAACTGGACCAGGAGCACGACCGGTTATGACCTGGCATTTACCGGGGGAACTGCAAATATTACCGATCCAAAGGAACCACACCTTGATAATGCAAGAGCGGCCTGTGATGGTACACAAACCACTATCAAACTGAATAAAAGAATGAAGTGTAACAGTCTTACCGCTTCGGGATCAGAATTTACTATTACACCTCCACTGGCCAATGTGATATCAGCTACCGGTTTTGGTTGTGCCAATGGTTTTGATATGGACTCCTTAATACTTAAACTGGATGCTCCCTTACCTCCCGGCAATTATACCATCAATGTGCAAAACGGAACAGATGGGAATACCATCAGGGACAACTGCGACAGGG
>JBDSXS010000062.1:0-18823 GCA_039926045.1 Ferruginibacter sp. | reverse complement strand
TATTTGAAGTCATGATGATGATCGTATTCTTAAAATTGACAATACGACCCTTATTATCAGTCAGTCTTCCATCGTCCAATACCTGCAAAAGTACGTTAAAAACGTCAGGATGTGCTTTTTCAATTTCATCAAGCAGTATTACGCTATATGGTTTACGCCTTACGGCTTCCGTCAACTGACCTCCTTCTTCGTACCCAACATAGCCCGGGGGAGCCCCTAAAAGCCTGCTTACGGCGTGTTTTTCCTGGTATTCACTCATGTCTATACGGGTCATCATACCCTCATCATCAAAAAGATAATCGGCCAGGGCTTTTGCCAGCTCCGTTTTACCAACCCCCGTTGTTCCCAGGAAAATAAAGGATCCGATCGGTTTTTTGGGGTCCTGGAGGCCGGCCCTGCTTCGGCGTATGGCGTCTGAAACGGCCTCAATGGCCTCCTCCTGTCCTACCACCCTTTTATGCAACTCGTCCTCTAAAAGTAATAGCTTCTCCCTTTCACTTTGCATCATTTTCATTACTGGTATGCCCGTAGCTTTAGCCACATTCTCTGCTATATCTTCAGCATCAACTTCTTCCTTTAAAAGCCGTTTTTCTGTACTGTCAGTTAATTCTTGAGTATATTCTTCAACGATCTTTTCCTGTTCCTGAACCTTACCATACCGGATCTCGGCAACCTTGCCGTAATCTCCCTCCCGCTCGGCTTTATCCGCTGACAGTTTTAAGTTTTCAATTTCGGCTTTGGCATTCTGTATTTTCTCTACAATTTCCTTTTCCTGTTGCCATTTTGCCTTAAATGTGTCTCTTTCTACAGATAAGTTGGATATTTCAGTATTTAACTGCTTTAATTTATGCTCGTCATTTTCCCTTTTTATCGCTTCCCTTTCAATTTCCAATTGCCGGATCCGTCTTTCCAATTCATCGAGTTCTTCCGGCATACTGTTCATTTCCAGGCGCAGTTTGGCTGCACTTTCGTCGATCAGGTCAATGGCCTTATCAGGCAAAAACCGATCAGTGATATAACGGCTTGATAATTCAACGGCAGCAATGATCGCTTCATCTTTTATCAATACATGATGATAGGTTTCATACCTGTCTTTCAAGCCTCTTAAAATAGAAACTGCATCTTCAATGCTCGGCTCATCGATCAGTACTTTTTGAAAACGACGTTCGAGCGCCTTATCCTTTTCAAAGAATTTTTGATACTCACCTAATGTGGTTGCTCCAATGGCCCTTAGTTCCCCCCTCGCCAAAGCAGGTTTTAAAATATTGGCAGCATCCATAGCACCATCGCCGCCGCCTGCACCAACCAATGTATGTATCTCATCAATGAACAGGATGATCTGCCCATCGCTGGTAGTTACTTCTTTGATAACAGATTTTAAACGCTCTTCAAACTCACCCTTATATTTTGCGCCGGCAATCAATTGCCCCATATCAAGCGCATAAATAATTTTTGATTTTAAATTTTCAGGCACATCGCCATTTACAATACGCATAGCCAAACCCTCTGCTATGGCTGTTTTACCAACACCCGGCTCACCAACCAGTATCGGGTTATTTTTACTTCTTCTCGACAAAATGTGTAATGTTCTCCTGATCTCTTCATCCCTTCCTATCACGGGATCAAGTTTTCCAGACCTGGCCATTTCAATTAAATTCTTAGCATACTTATTCAGTGCATTGAATTGTGTTTCGGATGTTTGGGAAGATACGGTTGAGCCTTTTTTCAGATCTTTAATAGCAGTGATCAATCCGTTTTCTGTTAAGCCTGCATCTTTTAATAACTTGGATGTATTGTCATTTCCCTGCAGCATAGCCAGCAGCAAATGTTCAACACTTACAAATTCATCTTTAAAAGTTTTTAAGGTTGCGGTGGCACGCAATAATACGTTGTTTCCATCCCTGCTTAAAGATTGTGCCGGTTCGCCGCCTGAAATTTTTGGAAGTTTTTCAATTGCAGCATCCAGTTTTTCATCAACATAACTAACGTTAACATTATTCTTTTTAAGCAGGTATTCAACTGGAGAATCTTTATCATCCAACATAGCTTTCAGGATATGTTCGGTCTCGATATTCGAATTGCCGGAAGAAAAAGCCAATTGCTGTGCCTGCTGTAATATTTCCTGCGATTTTATAGTTAGATTTTGTAAACTCATGGTTAAAAATTTAAATTATAATAACAAAATTTAATCCAATATCTGTAACTGCGCTAATATGGCATACTTAACATATTTCTTCTGCCGCTTAAGCAGCAGTAGCATAACTTTTATGCTAATGTTGCAGACAGCTAAAGAACGCGGGTTAGGAGGTAAGAGAAGCTTGACCACAACCTGGTAAATGATTTCATTCAGATCGATCATTATTGCTTAAATTTGTACAAACATAAAGAGTAGGTTTACTGAATCAATAGCAGAATTTAGACACCACCCTTTTTGGAAAACTGTTATGATGAAGCACCTGCTTGGCGTTTTTATATTAAGCCTCTTTATTTTTACCGCCTCAGCCCAGAAAAAAAGTAAATTAATTTCGGGCATGTACCTGCAATGGGGTTACAATACCGAATGGTACAGCAAAAGCACTATTCATTTTAATACCGTGGTTAACGGTGTTGTGCATGATTTTACGATATACAAGGCCAAAGCACATAACAGGGCCGATTTGAGTGCCATTACAAAAAATCCCATTCAATTTACCATACCCCAATACAATTATCGCATTGGTTTTTATCTTAATAAAAATCATACCAGGGCGATCGAGATCAATTACGACCATACCAAATACATAGTGTATGATAACCAACCCCTGCGTGCAAAGGGAAAAATCGGCAGCGATTATTTTGATAAGGATACTTCATTTGCTTCCAATGAAGTTCATTTTGAGCATACCAACGGCGCTAACTTTTACCAAATAAATTATGTACAGCAATACGAATTAAAAAGGAATGCAAAGCGCCCCGTTTTTACTGCGTTATGGAAAGCAGGCGCAGGAATACTCATTCCTAAAACCGACATAACACTCAGCAATAAAAGGGTTGATAATCGTTTCCATATTGCGGGCTATTGCTTTGGTGCAGAAGCTGGTGCCAGGTGGTATGTAAGCAGAAAATTATTTTTTGAAGGAACGGCTAAAGCCGGATTTGCCAATTACACTAATGCACTTGGTGTAGGTAATGGAAAAGTAAATCACCATTTTGCATATTTTGAGTTGATCGGTACAATTGGTTACGACATCAATTTTTAAAAAATAAAATAAGGAAGGGCCCTGCACTATACAGGGCTTTTGTATTTTTATAAAAAGATAAGCTCATGGCTGATCATAAAAAGCAAAAACTGGCCCCCATTAAAGTTTATTACGAAAGACTCTGGAAGAATGCTTTATTTGGCCTCGGCATTATGTCCTTATGTTTGCTCATCGGAATCCTTGGATATAAGTTTACGATCCCTGAGCTGGATTGGTATGATAGCCTTTTAAATGCTTCCATGATCTTAAGTGGTATGGGGCCAATGATCGACCCATCAATTGTTTTAACCAAGACCGCTAAGGTATTTGCATCTTTTTATGCATTGTTCAGCGGTGTAGCGTTCATAAGTACTATTGGTATTTTAATTGCTCCCATTGCTCACCGGTTTTTTCATAAACTCCATTTAGAAGACACTTCAATAGATCAGTGAGCAATGCTAAAACACATACGGAGATCATCAAAAACATGGCTACCCGGTATGGATTTGATTACTGTGGCATTGCCAAAGCACAGTTGCTTGACGAGGATGCCAAACGACTCGAACGCTGGCTGAGCAAAGGTATGCATGGCAGTATGCAATATATGGAAGATCATTTCGACCTGCGGATAGATCCGTCAAAATTAGTACCCGGCGCAAGATCTGTAATTACTTTATTGCTGAATTATTACCCCCAAGAAAAGCAAGTGGCTGGTGCTCCAAAAATTTCCAAATATGCTTATGGCAGGGATTATCATGAAGTGATCAGGGCCAGGTTAAGATCATTTCTTCAAGAGATCAAGGAACAGGTTGGTGAAGTGCATGGCAGAGGCTTTGTGGACAGTGCCCCCGTGTTGGAAAGAGCCTGGGCTCAAAAAGCCGGCATTGGATGGATCGGAAAAAATGGGAACCTGATCAATAACAAAAGTGGTTCATTCTTTTTTATTGCTACATTAATCGTTGACCTGGAATTAATATATGATGATGCTTTTGTAAAAGATTATTGCGGTACCTGTACAAAATGTATTGACAATTGTCCGACTGATGCCATACAGCCTGATAAAGTTGTTGATGGCAGCAAATGCATCTCGTATTTTACCATTGAACTTAAAGAAGCATTGATACCAGGAGCCATGAAAGGTAAATTTGATAACTGGATGTTTGGTTGCGACGTTTGCCAGGATGTATGCCCCTGGAATCGTTTTTCCAGGTCAACCGATGACATAAGTTTTACCCCTATCCCGGAAATTTTAAATTTATCCAGTAACGATTGGGAGGAGTTAACAGAAGAATCTTTCAAAAGCATTTTTAAAAATTCTCCACTTAAAAGGGCTAAGTTTGAAGGCATAAAACGCAACCTCAGTTTTATTCAACAATAGTATGCATCCCAACATTCAAAAACTATATGATATTGCCAATAAACCAAAAAAATTGATAATCGGTTTAATGAGTGGTACTTCTTTGGATGGGTTGGATATTGCATTGTGTGCTGTTGAAGGAAATGGACATGATACCAAACTGCAATTATTGAATTTTAAAACTATCTCCTATACTGATGATCTTAAAAATGAAATAAGAACTGTTTTTTCAAAGAAGCAAATTGATCTTGAAAAACTTTGTTTACTTAATCCCTGGATCGCATTGCAACATGCTGCAATGATAAACACCTGCTTACAAAAATGGGATATCAAAACCAATGTGGTTGATCTGATTGCCAGCCACGGACAAACCATATACCATGCGCCACAACGTTTACATCAGCAACAAAAATTCGGCAATGCTACTTTACAAATTGGTGATGGGGATCACCTGGCAGTTGCAACCGGTATCATAACCATCAGCGATTTCAGGCAAAAAAATATTGCAGCCGGTGGCGAAGGTGCCCCCCTCGCGGTGTATGGCGATCATATATTGTTCAGCAAAAAAGGTGAGGATCGTATCCTGTTAAACATGGGCGGCATTGCTAATTTTACCTGGTTACCCGGCAAGGACGAAAGTGAAAAAATATTATGCACCGATGTTGGTCCCGGCAATACATTGATGGATGCTTATATGCAGGAACAATTCGGAAGGCCTTATGACAAAGATGCAACCATTGCTATGTCAGGACTTATAAGTGAATCATTATTATCAGCACTTAAAGATGATCAATTCTTTGAACAGGATATCCCAAAGACCACCGGACCCGAATTATTTAATTTGCAATACCTGCAAAAAGCAAAACAGAAAAGTACAACAGTATCTTTATCGCCCGAAGATACAATGGCTACATTAAATAAATTTTCTGCTGATACGATCGCCGCTGCCATCAGTTCCTGTATAAAAGATAAAACCGGGGTCAGGATCTTCGGAAGCGGTGGCGGAATTCACAACCCATTACTGATGCAGCATTTGCGGGAGGAATTACCCTATTGCAGTTTTCACAGCACTTCAGAAAACGGGATAGATCCTGATGCAAAAGAAGCTGTATTATTTGCTTTACTTGCCAATGAATGTATAAGTGGCAACCGGGATTCCATTGGTATCCCATCATTAGCTATGGGGAAGGTCAGCTTTCCTGTTTAATTATTTTCCAGGTAGGCTTTTAAACTGTTCAATGCATCTTCATAACCCTGGCCGCTTATCTTTTCAATAAAAAGGCCATAGAATTTTTCCCAGGGATACCATTTCAAATTTATCAACACATTCCATTCCGTCTGCACCTGGTTGCTATCGGCTAATGGTAAAATACTGATCGTATTAAAAACATCGTTCTCTCCGTTTCTAATTAATGTTGCAGAAATGGAGTTGCCTTTTTTATCGGTGATCAGCATTTTATTTTTTTTGCCTTTACTTTCCCATGTACAGGAATTGCTGATACCTTTTGCATCTGTATCAAATCTGATGATGGCGGAGTCCCTGGTAAAAACCGGCTGCCAGTGTTTCCAGTTTTGCAGATCGCTGATCTCCTTAAAAACCTGATCAGCTTTGGCATTTATGACCACTGCTCTTGTCACCATAAGCTTTGACGGGATAAACAATGAAAGAATGGTTATAAAAATAAATAACCCGGCAAGCACAATAAAAAATCCTTTAAATAACCTCATATTTATTTTTTATTCCCATTTAAAAACTTTGATCGCAATAATATATACGGCTATCCCCCACAACAACAAAATACCGATCTCTGTACGCACATCCCATAAATTCTGACCTTCAAATGCCACGTTTCTCATGGCCGTATTTAAATGCGTAAGGGGCATTGCCTTGGAAATGGGTTGTAACCATTTAGGGAAAGCTTCTATCGAAAAAAAAGTACCTCCAATTAAAAACTGTGGCATAGTGATCAGGTTGGCAAATGGAGGAATGGCGCTGTCGTTCTTAGCCAGTCCGCTTACTATAAAACCAAAACCCATGAATACCAATAATCCAATAAAGCTTAGTACAAGCATTTCCACTAAGGTCTGGAATCCATTGACGAGTGTAAAACCGAACATGAACCGTCCGGCGAGGATAATGACAACTGCAGTGATCATCTGAAAAATGACCCTGCTTAATCCCTCGCCCAATACAATATATGCACGGCTTATTGGTGTGGCAAAAAAACGTTTAAGAACCAGCGTGCTCCTTAAATTAAAAAACATAAATGCCACGCCAAAAACGCCTGAACTCAATAAAGAAAACCCAAGCTGGCCCGGCAGAATGAAATCAATTGTTTTGTAGGCTCTCACTGTTTCAATTTCTACCGGCCTTGTTTCAGGCGCAACATAAGCAGGGCGGCTGGCATACTTACTGTTGCTTATTTTATCTGCCAGTGAATTTATAACAGCTAAAAGTTGCGGCCATTTATCATTACTTGCATTGGTGCTGATTAATTTGTAGATGTATGCAGGCGTATCCACCTGGGTTTTGCTGATCTTTAAAATGCCGGCTATCCTTCCTTTGATAAGGGCCGACCTTAATTCCTTTTCATCAGCAAATGAAACGATCTTTATCCTGCTGCTCAGTTTAATTGAATCATAAAGGGCATTAGTGGTATCAGAATCTTTATCTATTACCACTTTGTACACCGGGGAGCCTCCGCCATTACCAATGAATCCAAAAACCAGGATAAAAATAAAAGGAAATATAAAGCTAAATACTACAGCCGATGGGCTTCTGAAAATGGCTTTTAAGCTGGCTTTGGTTATAGCCAGCATAGCCCTGACCTGGCTGTATTTTTTCATAACTTGGTGTAATTGAGGGCGTAAAGCTATTGGTAAAAAAGGATTCAAAAAAATTTGCCATTTACCGACATCTGTCGTATATTTGAATGACAAATGTCAGATTGATGAAAAAGGTAGAAAAAAATACCAATTATAAACGAAATGCTTCTGATTCTAAAGCAGAGGAGCCCATGCCGGTATATCGTAGTGTAAAAGCCTTACCACAGGTAAAAGATTTTACTTATAACGAATTTAAAAAAATTTCGGATAAAGCTCCTTTTACACAAATTGAATGGGCAGCTATATTACATGTAAGCGAGCGTACATTACAACGTTATGCAAAAAATAACGGCAGCTTTGCTCCTATCAATGCCGAACGTGCCTTACAAATTGATAAAGTTT
This sequence comes from Ferruginibacter sp., assembly GCA_039926045.1. Lineage (GTDB taxonomy): Bacteria > Bacteroidota > Bacteroidia > Chitinophagales > Chitinophagaceae > Ferruginibacter. The sequence continues at coordinate 11,020 of JBDSXS010000062.1, read as the reverse complement.
TAAAAGAAGGCAAGATCACATTTGGTAAAATTGAAAACTTTTACAACTGGTTAAAAGGTAAACCTTATATGCTGGAAGGTAACCTGTCTATTAATTCTCTTACCTCTTATGAAGGCATCCAAAAGGTATTAACACAGCTGGGAAGAATTCAACACGGCATATTAGCATGATAGTTTACAGGTTAGCAATAGAACCATTTAAAGAAGATTTGAGTGGAACAGGCTCCAAACTATATGGTGGCAGATGGAATGTACCGGGATTTGCGGCTATTTATACAGCAGAAAATATTTCTTTGGCTGTGCTTGAGATCTTAGTTAATACAGACAAAAACAATATTCCGCCAGCTTATTATTTATTAAAACTTAATGTACCTGATCATTTACCGGTTAAGGTAATTATGCCCGCCGGGTTAAAAGAAAAATGGTATAGTGATTTTGAATACGCTCAATATATAGGTTCCAATTTTTTAAAGTCAGGCAAAGAGGCCATATTAAAGATCCCTTCTGTGATCGTAAAAGAGGAATGTAATTTTTTATTAAACCCTGCCCATGCCGATTTTAAAAAGATATCTATTAAAGAATCAGTCCCTTTCGATCTCGATATAAGATTAGTAAAAAAATAATGAATACACTTTACCTCTTATTGGGCAGCAATATGGGCAACAGCAAAGCGCAGTTATTCAAAGCCATTGTACAGATTAAAAAACAAATTGGCAGCGTAACACGGCAGTCGCACCTGTATACCACAGCGGCCTGGGGTAATAGGCAACAGCCCGATTTCTTAAACCAGGTTATCATTGTTGAAACAGCATTAACTGCATTACAAACCATGCAAACCATTTTAAGCATCGAAAAGAAAATGGGCAGGTTACGCACGGTTAAAAATGCACCCCGCATTATCGATATTGATATTTTATTTTTCAACAAAGAAATCATTGACAGGGAGCAGCTCACTATACCCCATCCCCAAATACAAAACAGGCGCTTTGTGCTGGTACCACTCAATCAACTATCACCCAACCTGCAGCACCCACTACTCAAAAAAACCGTACACCAGCTTCTTATACACTGCCCCGACAAACTAAATGTGAAAAAGTTTTAATTGCATAAAAGTGGTTTCCGCTTATTTTGCAGTCCCCATTACTAAACTGCATGAAATATAATTTCGTTACCATAGAAGGAAATATCGGCGCCGGTAAGACCACACTGGCACATTTGTTAAGCAAGCACTTTAATGCACGTTTGATCCTTGAGGAATTTGCCGACAACCCTTTTTTGCCGAAGTTTTACGAAAACCCTGCCCAGTATGCTTTTCCGCTGGAGTTATTTTTTATGGCTGAGCGTTACAAACAACTGAAGGACCTGCTGCAGACAAAAGACATGTTTCAAAACATCACCATCTCAGATTACCTGTTCACCAAATGCCTGTTATTTGCCAAGGTAAATTTATCTGAGGATGAGTTCCGGTTGTATCAAAAACTTTTCGAGATCATCAATCCGCAGATCGTTCAGCCTGATATTCTTATTTACCTCCACACCCCGGTAAAAAAATTACAGGAAAATATAAAAAAACGTAACCGGGGTTATGAACAATCCATTCCCAATGATTACCTGTTTACATTACAGGAAACTTATACCCAGTATATCAAGCAGCACAATATAAAAACATTGTATGTAGATGCCGGCAATGCCGATTTCCTGGGCAACGAGGCACACCTGAAAATAATAATTGAAGCATTGGATAAAGAATATGAAGATGGGCAACATTATATAACTTTGCCCTAATCCTAAAAAATGAGCAGCGACAAACTTCCCAAAGAATTCCGTCATTTTATTTTTGCAAGGTTATTTTTTGTACTGGGCTTACGCATGATAACCACCATTGTCATTTACCAGGTCTTTCACCTTGCAAACACTTATATGGTGGGCTTTGCAGGACTCGCTGAGTTTATACCCGCCGTGATTGCCGCTTTATTTGCCGGACATTATATTGATAAACACAACAAAAAAAATATCCTCGTTTGGTCTTACGTATTTTATATGATCTGCGGTATCAGCCTCGCACTGGTCAGCCTGCCCTGGTTCGGGTTTAGCAATACAACACAGCTTATAGTAATATTTTCGGTTGTTTTTTGCACGGGAATTATACGTTCCTTTGCCGGCCCTGCAGCCAACAGTATGATCGCTGCCATAGTATCAAGGGAACAATTACAAAAAGCAATCTCTTACAATTCATCTACCTGGTTAATATCATCCATTGGCGGGCATGCCGTTGGCGGGCTGTTAATTGCAATCATAGGAATTTCAGGTGCATATTTTGTAACCGCTTCATTAATATTAATTGCCGGTATTTTTGCTTTACAGTTGTTGCCAAAACCACCTGTAATTAACCTGGAAAAAGAGCCGATATACACTTCCATTAAAAAGGGATTTTCTTACGTCTTCAACAATAAAAATTTACTGGGCGTGCTTTCACTAGACCTCTTTGCAGTTCTTTTTGGTGGCGCCGTGGCTTTTATCCCCGAAGTGGCATCAACTATCTTACAAACCGGGCCAATAGGCTATGGATTTTTAAATGCGGCTATGGATATTGGCAGCCTTATCAGCATTATTGTATTGGTTAAATACCCCATGAAACAAAAACAGGGATTAAAAATGTTACTGGCAGTTGCAGGGTTTGGCCTCTGCATTATCATATTTGGTTTATCAAAAGTTTACTGGTTAAGTTTTATGGCATTACTGGTTGCAGGCTTGTTTGATGCCGTTAGTGTGGTGGTACGTGGCACCATTGTGCAATTATTTACCCCTGATGAATTAAGGGGCCGTGTTGCTTCCATCAATTTGATCTTTATCAACAGCAGCAATGAACTGGGCCAGTTCGAAAGCGGTGTTACGTCCCGTATGTTTGGCACTTTGCCTGCTATTATCTTTGGCGGTGCCATGTCGGTGTTGGTGGTGGCAGGTACATGGCTTAAGTTTCCCAAGTTGAGAAGGCTGGAGTATTAATGATCGGGTGGAGTTATATGCTTACCTGTTTCCAAATTCCCGCAAGGGGGAAAAAATTTTAAAGAAAACTGAACCTTTTTAAATAAAATATGTTGTCGTCTTTTTGTTTTGTAAATTGTAATCCCTAAAATTTTATTTTATGCAACGCAGATCTTTCCTCCGCAATACCGGTTTAACTTTAGCCAGTTTAGCATTGCTAAACAAAGATTCTTTAGCTGCCTTTTTAAATGACCCCGCCTGGAAAATAAAAATGCTGACAGATGATATTGGCATATTCACCGAAAAAGGCGGCACTATCGCTTTCCTGCTTACAAAAAAGGGGATTGTAGTGGTAGATGCACAGTTCCCCGATACTGCAGCACATTTGATAGAAGAATTGAAAAAGAAAAATTCAAAACCTTTCCGCTACCTTATCAATACACATCACCACGGTGACCATACAGCCGGCAATATTGCTTTTAAAGGATTAGCTGAGCATGTGGTGGCACATGAGAATTCAAAAGCCAACCAGCTAAAGGTAGCCACCGAACAAAAGACTGCGGCTGACAAATTTCATGTGCCTGATATGACTTTTGGAGCCGAAGGCTGGCATACTAAAGTGGGTAAAGAAAAGATCATGGCTCATTATTTTGGCGCAGGACACACCAATGGTGATTCTATGATCCATTTTCAGCACGCCAATATTGTACATATGGGCGACCTGGTGTTTAACCGCCGCCATCCCTATATTGATAAAACTGCCGGTGCTGATATCGCCAACTGGATAATACTGTTAGACAAAGCTATTACCACATTTGATAAGGACACACAATTTATTTGTGGACATTCAGGTACGGGATATGAGGTTTTAATTAAAGCCGATGATCTGAAAGCCTTTGGTGATTACCTGGGTAATGTTTTAAAGTTCACTGAGGCTGAAATAAGAGCAGGCAAAACAAAAGAAGAGATATTAAAGGCAACGGAAATACCGGGCTCTCCTCAATGGAAAGGTGATGGTATTGAACGGCCGCTAAGCGCTGCTTACACTGAATTAGCTGCGAAGTAGGTGTCAGGCCACTACAGGTACACCATTAATTTTAAAAAAAAATTGATCAGCTGATACAGCAAACATTAAAAACCTTACTTAGTGGCCAGGCTCCTATATACACTGAGTTAGGGGCGAAGCAGGTGCATGGCCACTATATTACTTTATAACTTTAAGACAACATACTAAACAAAGATTTCATAAAATTAAAATCTGTTCGTAGTGGCCCGACTCCTATTCCGCAGTAACAGGGCTTATCACAGTATTTACTTCTTCTACCCTATTAGCAGGAAAGCCGCCCTGCGAGGCATGTTCCATAACTAGTTCCTTATTGGGAGCAATGTATACACAGTAGATCTTATCTTCAGTAACAAAGCTTTCCAGCCACTGGATGCTTGGGCCGAGGTTACTGATAACCCCACAAGATTTTTGAGATATGGCTTTAAGTTCCGCTGTGGAAAGCTTACCCGCCCCGGGTATTTCCCTTTCAATTACATATTTTGGCATAACGCTGAATTTAGCTACTAAAATAAATAATCTTCCCGGAAAAGCGTTCTTTTATTTTGCAGCAATTAACTTCTCCAGCACGTAATACACAATGGGACAAAAGCTGCTGTTTTTAAGGGTAAGGGGTTGCCTTTTCAACAACACATCTTCATCGGTATAAGGAAAACGGTGGCAATCGGATGGCCGCTCTTCATAAATGCTGCAATAATTATCGGCCCCCAGGAACGGGCAGGGTTTGGACTTTAAAACATAATCCCCTTCACTATCTACAAATAAATAGGTGTTGATAAAATCCCCTTCCTTCATGTTTAAATATTTGGAAATGCGCTTAATATCAGGCTTTTTAAAGCGGGGGGAATAGTTTTTGCAGCAATTGGCGCATTGCAGGCAATCGATCTTCTCAAAAGCAGCTTCATGCAGGTCCGGCAACTGTTTCAGCACCTTATTTTTATCGGCCCGGTGCAAATACTGCTTATATAGCTTTTGATGATCAGCCGATTTTTTCTCCCAGTTATGTAAAATATCCTCTTCCATTTATAAAATTTATCGGCCTTTATATCTCCCAATTTTCCACAGCGTAAAAGTACCGAACTTATTAGTACAAAATCTTGTTGTGATTTCGTAAATTTGCGCCACTAATTACCATTTAGGGAAAGTTGAATAGAAATATGTTGTACAAGAGTGCGACGCCTATGAAGTTCAACAGATATTCAAAAGTCTGGTACATAAAACAATAAAGCATAATCTACTCCATGTCCCCCTCCAGAGCGAAGCCGAAGGAAGGGGATAGGGGCAAAACTTCAATCAAGCATATGAACCTTTTCGAACAACAACAATACGAATTTGCAGGACGGCATATTGGCCCAAACAGATCAGAATCTAAGGAAATGCTGAAAACCATTGGCGTTGATAACCTGGATGAACTGATCGATAAAACTGTTCCGGCAGCGATCCGTATAAAAGCCCCTTTAAAACTTCCGGCTGCACAAACAGAATTTGAATACCTGCATGAATTGAAAACAATTGCTGCAAAAAATAAAATATATAAAACTTATATCGGTCAGGGCTATTATAATACCATCACCCCAAGTGTGATCCTCCGAAACGTTTTTGAGAACCCGGGATGGTACACACAATACACACCCTACCAGGCCGAAATTTCGCAGGGACGTTTAGAAAGCCTGCTCAACTACCAAACCATGGTTTGTGATCTGACCGGTTTGGAACTTGCCAATGCAAGTCTGCTGGATGAAGCTACTGCTGCGGCTGAAGCCATGGCCATGCTGTTTCATCATAAAAACAAAACAGAAGACATTGGTTCTCCTAAATTTTTTGTTGACAATCACATTTTTGCCCAAACAAAAGAAGTGCTATTAACAAGAGCCGCACCCATCGGCATTGAATTGATCTATGGCGATTATAAAACAGCATCATTGGATGAAAGTTATTTTGGTGCCATTGTTCAATATCCAAACAGTGTTGGTTCTGTTGAAGATCATCGTGATTTTATCAATAAGGTTCATGCGGTGAATGGTTTTGTGGTAATGGCAACCGATCTGCTGGCGCTTACCTTATTAACGCCTCCCGGGGAGTTGGGCGCTGATGTGGCCATTGGATCTGCACAGCGCTTTGGCGTTCCATTGGGTTACGGCGGGCCTCACGCCGCATTCTTTGCAACAAGGGATGAATTTAAGCGTGGCATTCCCGGCCGTATCATTGGTGTAAGCATTGATGCTCAGAATAACCGTGCCCTGCGTATGGCCCTGCAAACAAGGGAGCAGCATATCAAAAGAGAAAAAGCAACTTCCAATATTTGTACAGCACAGGCTTTACTGGCCAATATGGCGGCTATGTATGCTGTTTATCACGGACCTGATGGCCTGAAGAAAATCGCCCAGCGCATTCATGTATTAACGGCGGCCATTGCCAAAGGATTAAAAAGAATCGGTGTAAAAGTTTTAGTGGATGATTTCTTTGATACCATAACTTTTGAAACAGTTGATATCAACGCCTTTAAAAAAGCAGCAGAAAAAAATAAAGCAAATTTTCATTACCATGCAAATGGAACGATAAGCTTATCCATTGATGAAGTGGCAAGCAATTATATTGGAGAAACAGAAAAAAATCTTTCTGCCGTTTTTAAAGAGGCTACATCAAAAACATTCGCATTGTCTTTTGATGAGACCGATGCTTTGTTTGGTAAAAGAACTTCGGCTTATTTAACACACCCTGTTTTTAATACGCACCGCAGCGAAAGCCAGATGATGCGTTATATCAAATCGCTGGAGAATAAAGACCTGAGTCTAAACACTTCGATGATCAGTTTGGGAAGTTGTACCATGAAGCTGAATGCAGCTAGCGAGTTGATCCCGGTTAGCTGGCCTGAGTTCAGTTCGATCCATCCTTTTGCTCCTGCTTCGCAAACAAAGGGATATCAATACATGATCGCTAAGCTGGAAGAATATTTAAGTAAGATCACTGGTTTTAATGCCTGTTCATTACAGCCTAATAGTGGTGCCCAGGGGGAATATGCCGGTTTGCTTACTATCCGTGCCTATCATGCCGAAAGGAAAGAAAGTCACAGGAACATTGTATTGATCCCGATCTCTGCACATGGTACAAACCCGGCCAGCGCCATCATGGCTGGAATGAAAGTAGTTGTAGTTAAAAGTGATGACAAAGGTTATATAGATGTACATGATCTGAAATTAAAAGCAGAAGAGCATAAAGCTAATCTTGCTGCTTTCATGGTTACGTATCCAAGTACCTATGGTGTATTTGAAGAAGGCATTAAAAAGATCTGCAAAATAATTCATGATAATGGCGGTTTGGTTTATATGGATGGTGCCAATATGAATGCACAGGTTGGGTTAACCAGCCCCGGTATGATCGGTGCCGATGTTTGCCATTTGAACCTGCATAAAACATTTTCCATTCCGCATGGTGGCGGCGGACCGGGCGTGGGGCCAATTTGTGTGAATAATAAATTGAAGCCTTACCTGCCGGGACATAATGTGAATGATACATTAAGATCAACTGAGCGTAATACGCATGCAGTTAGTGCTGCACCTTATGGCAGTGCAAGCATTTTGCTGATCAGCTATGCCTATATAAAAATGTTAGGTTTGGAAGGTGTAAAAAGATCTACGGAATATGCCATACTCAATGCTAATTACATGAAGGCAAAGCTGGAAAAATTCTATCCGATTTTATATACAGGCGCCAATGGGTATTGTGCCCATGAATTCATTGTTGACCTGAGGCCTTTTAAAATAACCACCGGTATTGAGGCAGAAGATGTGGCCAAGCGTTTAATGGACTACGGTTTTCATGCGCCTACCATGAGTTTCCCGGTACCGGGAACGATCATGATAGAGCCAACAGAAAGTGAAGACAAAGGGGAACTGGACCGTTTTTGCGAAGCACTCATCAGCATTTACCATGAAATTAAAGCCATTGAAGATGGCAGATCCGATAAGGTTGATAATGCCTTAAAGAATGCTCCGCATACCCAACAAGTTATTTGTGCCGATGAATGGACCCATCCTTACAGCAGGCAGGAAGCTGCTTTCCCGTTGGCTTATGTAACGAAAAATAAATTCTGGCCATCAATAGCCCGTATCAACAATACCTTTGGCGACAGGAACTTAATTTGTACCTGCGAGCCTATGGAAAGTTATATGGAAGAAAATATTTCGAAGTAACTTTTTAAATTAAATTTTAGATCCATCCGCCGATTGGCGGATGGATTTTTTTTGTTTACAAGCTTCGGTAATGCTGTTGAACTGCATTGGCGTCGCACTCTTGTACTGAATATCTTTATTGAGCTTTTATCGCAGCGGCTGATTATACGTAGTTCGTATAAAATTTTTGTCTAATTTTGAATAGGGCGAAATATTTGAACTTCTCAATTCTCTTAGTATATGAATATAAAAATTCAATACTTGCTTTATACCCTTATTTCGTTAAGCCTTGGAGTCTTGCTTGCCTTCTTTTTATATCTAAATATGTTTTTTATAATTCTATTCATATTATATGCTATAATTTTTTTGGTAACTTTCATTATCGATAAAATCAATAAAACTTCCGAATGGAAAAAATTTATTACTCCCATAGCATTTTTACTTCTTACTCTTCTTGTTTCATACATCTCTGCCAGGTTAATTGAATATGACATTTTAAACAGAAGGAATCAACTTATAGAGAATATTTATACTTATAAAACTGTTCATAATAAATTCCCCGCCGACCTAAACGTTTTTGGCGCCATTTCTAAAAAATACCATTATTCTGTAGATTCTTCCTTAAGTAGTTTTGAAATTACTTTTAGGGGGATGTATGGATTCCCCAATAGTTTTAAAAGCAAGGATAGTGTTTGGACTCTCCCTTAAATTAAGCCCTAAATGTTGTTTCTCAGCCGCAGTTCGTATCCTCGGCAACAGCCGAATCCAAAAAATTGCAAGCATCGGCAACTAATCGTACTGCAAAAAATTTAAGAGTAGAATTACAAATATACAAGCCACAGTAGCACAAAAGCTAAATCAGGGTACCAACCGACAAACGGGATGTAATCGTTTGTCGGGCTCTTTTTTTGGTTCTTTTTTGGAGAAGCAAAAAAGAACAATAAAAAATAAAAGCTGTTGGCAATCCTAACACCTTTGTTGATCTCTGCCAACAACCAAAGCCAATAAATTGCAAGTATCCGCAACCAAGAAAGTTTAAAGCCGCCGTCTGCCTAAGCAATCTACCGTTAAACATATTGGCCTGTAACATTAAAAAGTTTACAGTGTATTATTGTGTTCTAAACACTAAAGTATGACCATGAAAAAAACAGCGCTTGCCATGGCGCTATGCATCTTTGCAATTGCTGCCCAGGCACAGCAATTGTACACGCCCCGTAATGTGCAGGCAGCCTACAAAAAAGGTACCCGGAGCATAGATGGCAATCCCGGAAAAAACTATTGGCAGAACACTGCTGATTATAAAATTGATGTAAGGCTATCTCCACCCAACAGAACTGTTACCGGCAGGGAAACAATTGTTTACACGAATAACAGTCCCGATACCATCAGGAACCCATTCATCAAACTCATCTTAAATATTCATGCGCCGGGTGCAGCAAGGCAAAATGCGGCTTCGGCAGCATATTTAACCAAGGGTATTATCATTGATAAATATTCTGAGAACGGAACAGACAAGAAACTTAGAGATGCAGGTGGAAATACTTCTTTAAGAGTTAGTCTGACCAAACCTTTATTTCCGAAAACATCTGTCACCATGACCTTTGACTGGCATTACGATGTATCAGAGGAAAGTGGCAGGGAAGGTATGTTGGATTCCACTTCATTCTTTTTAGCCTATTTCTATCCACGTTTTTCTGTTTTTGATGACATACACGGATGGGACAGGATGGTATTTACCGATGCACAGGAATTTTACAACGACTTTAATAATTATGAATTGAATATTACTGTCCCAAAAAACTTTTTAGTATGGTCAACAGGTGAACTTCAAAATATGAATGATGTTTTGCAACCTGCATTCGTTTCTAAATTCAATGAATCAAAAACATCAGACAAAACAATTAATGTAGTAACACAGGCTGACCTGGTTGCGAAAAATGTAACTACGCAAAACGAAACCAATACCTGGAGATGGAAGGCGCAGAATATTTCTGATATGGCTGCCGGCATCAGCGATCATTATGTATGGGATGCCGCAAGCGTGGTGGTGGACAATAAAACCGGCAGAAGATCAAGTGTACAGGCTGCCTATGATAATAAGTCTGTTAACTTTAAAAAATCAGTCGAATACAGTCATCATGCATTGGATTGGCTGAGTAATAACTGGCCCGGTGTGCCTTATCCTTTTCCTTCAAGCACTGTAGTGCAGGGCTTTGCAGATATGGAATATCCTATGATGGCGAATGACAGCCACCAACAGGATCCCATTATCCAACGATTTGTTGCAGAACACGAAATTGCCCATACCTGGTTTCCCTTTTATATGGGAATCAATGAACACCGTTATGGTTTTATGGATGAAGGCTGGACAACGGCTTTTGAAAACCTGATTGCCAAAGTGGACCTTGGTGAAGAAGAAGCCAATAATTTCTTTAAACAATTCAGGGTGACAAATTGGGTAATGGATAACAGTGATGAACACCAGTTACCAATAATTATTCCTGCAAATGTAATGTCGGGTGCAGGCCTTGGCGATAATGAATATGGCAAACCCGCCCTCGCTTATCTAGGATTAAAAGACATGTTGGGCGATGAACTTTTCAGGAAATGTTTGCACGGCTTTATGGACCGCTGGCATGGTAAACATCCTATTCCATGGGATATGTTCAATTCATTCAACAATTTGTCGGGTAAAGACCTGAACTGGTATTTTCAAAACTGGTTCTTTTCTTATAGCTATCCCGATGTTGCATTGGAAAGTTTGAAGCCTTCTTCAAGTGGTTACACAGTAAGCATACAAA
>JBDSXS010000061.1:0-7139 GCA_039926045.1 Ferruginibacter sp. | reverse complement strand
AAATTATCCCTGCCTGTCCGGCAGGCAGACCTTTTCCTTTTTGCATTTCAGCCACGATCAACCTGGCTGTCTCTCCTTCATAAAATCCTTTTTGTCCATTATCCCTGATACGTTTTAAAGTATTGGCAAGGTCTTTTTGAATTAAAATATCTCCTGCTTTCCATTCGGTTTCTTTTACAAATGCAACAGGAGATGTATTTAACGCTTCAAATTCTTTTTTTGTATTATTCAATGACGCAGCTTGCGAAGCTGTAATACCAAATCCATTTTCTGCCAGGTCAATAGCCGGCTGTATTAATTTTGCAAAAGGAAGCTTTGCATATTTCATGCTGGCAAATAAACCGGCAACCGTGCCGGGCACACCTGCCGCCAAATGCCCATCCTGCGATAAATTCATTTGCGGTTCTCCCTTTTCATCCAGGTACATATCACGACTTGCTTTTGCAGGTGCTTTTTCCCGGTAATCCAGGCTTATATTCTTACCGTTCTTTAAATGGGCTACCATAAAACCTCCTCCACCAATATTGCCTGCACCGGGATACACGACTGCCAAAGTCAGTTGTGTGGCTATGGTCGCATCAAAAGCATTGCCGCCCTGTTTTAAAATTTGTACACCTACCATACTTGCCAACGGGTGGGCAGAAACAACAGCGCCTTTGCTGCCGCTGATCTTTTTCTGTACTGCATAATTTTTACTGTCGATTTTTTGCGCATGGGCGAACAAAGTACATAAAGAGCCTAAAAAAAGGAGAATGGTGAACTGTATCTTTTGAAACTGCATATTGATTATTTTACCGAATTTACTTTATTACAACCATATTAAGAAAGCTGTTTATGGCTGATCCTTATAACGGGATATTTATATTATGGATAAGTGGCAGGAGTAAGTCATTTGCTTTCTTTATTTTCACATATATATTTAGCAAATCTTTTAAAAAGGATTGCTGACATTTGATCTATAAAAGGACTAAAACCAACGCAATGAGAGCCAGACTAATTTCAGTTATCCTGCTTTTTATAAGTAGCAGTTTATTTGCACAGTTAAGATCGCCCGACGAATTTTTAGGCTACCAGCTCGGCAGCAAATTTACACCCCATTATAAGATCGTAAATTATTTTAACCAGGCTGTATCAGCAATGCCGCAAATGATGAAGCTGGAGAAATATGGCGAAACGAATGAGGGCAGGGATCTTTTACTGGCCATTGTATCCACACCTGAAAATATCGCCAGGATAGATGAGATAAGAAAAAATAATTTGCGGCTCACCGGGATCTTAAAAGACAAGCCGGCAGATCTGACTGCACCGGTCATCATCTGGCTGAGTTATAATGTGCATGGTAACGAAGCCAGCTCTTCGGAAGTTTCCATGAAGACCTTATACGAGTTATTGAACCCTTCAAACACACAAACAAAGAACTGGTTAAAGAATACGGTGATCATTATTGACCCCTGTTTAAATCCTGATGGCAGGGACCGTTATGTGAACTGGTTTAACCAAATGGTTGGCAAAACACCTGATGCCAATCCCAATAGCAGGGAGCATAGCGAGCCCTGGCCGGGCGGCAGGGTGAACCATTATAATTTTGACCTGAACCGTGATTGGGCCTGGCAAACACAGATTGAAACACAGGGACGCATGAAAAAATACAATGACTGGATGCCACAGATACACTGCGATTTTCATGAGCAGGGCATAAACAATCCCTATTTTTTTGCACCGGCAGCAGAACCATTTCATGAAGTGATCACCAAATGGCAAAGAGATTTCCAGGGTACCATTGGAAGAAATCATGCCAGGTATTTTGATGCCAATGGCTGGTTATATTTTACCAAAGAGACCTTCGACCTGTTTTACCCTGCTTATGGCGATACTTATCCTATCTACAATGGTGCTATTGGAATGACCTACGAACAGGCAGGCCATAGCCGCGGCGGGCTGGCAGTTGTAACCAATGATGGAGACACCCTTAGTTTAAAAGACAGGATCGCCCATCATTTTACCACCAGCATGAGTACCATTGAGATCAGTTCTCAAAATGCAGGTAAACTCATCAGTGAATTCAAAAAATATTTTGATGATGCAAATACAAATGGGATAGGAGAGTTTAAAACGTATGTTATTACCGAAACCAACGCAGGCAGACGTGAAGCGCTGCGTAACTTTTTTGATGTAAATGGTATTAAATATGGAAGTGCAAACCTGGCTTCAGTAAAAGGGTATAATTATTTTACTGATAAAGAAGAAACATTTGCTGCAACAAACAGTATTGCTGTTTCGGCCTATCAACCCAAATCTGCTTTAATAAAAGTTTTGTTTGAGCCCAAATCAAAATTAAGTGATTCTGTTACTTATGATATTACTGCCTGGAGCCTGCCACTTGTTTATGGTGTACAAACCTATGCAGTGAGAGAAAAATTATCAACAGGCAATTATATAAATCCGGGTGCAAATCCGGCGGTTTCACCTGCTGCATATGGTTACCTAATAAACTATAATTCATTTGCCGATGCAAAATTTTTAGCAGCTTTATTAAATGCAAAGATCAAAGTTCGTTATGCTGAAAGAGAGTTTACTTATAATGGCAAACTTTTTCAAAAAGGTACGATCATCGTTTTGAAGAAAGCGAATGAAGACAAGTTACAGGAATTTATAGATATGGCACGATCATTCAATGCTTCTGTTACTGCTGTGAGTGGCGGCTTTATGGATACCGGCTTTGATTTTGGCAGCGAAAAAGTACATATCGTCAAAAGATCGAACGTGGCCTTGTTAACCGGTAAAGGAGTTAATCCCAATGCAGCCGGCGAAGTATGGCATTTGTTTGAACAGCAACTGAATTACCCCATTAGCCTCATCAATGCAGAAGACGTTGACGGAAGTGCATTGAAGAATATTGATGTATTGATACTGCCAGATGGTAACTATAGCTTTTTAAAAGATAAAGATGCTGCTGCAGAAATTAAAATGTGGGTACAGCAGGGTGGAAAGATCATTGCGCTGGATGCTGCAGCATCGCAAATTGCAAAAGCAGACTGGGGCATCAAACTAAAAAAAGATGAGGATGATGATAAAAAGGACGATAAAAAAGACGACAAGGATCTTTACAATAATTTAAAAAAATATGAGAACAGGGAGCGTGATGGAATTGTAAATAATATTCCCGGGGCCATTTATAAAGTAGAGTTGGATAATTCACATCCACTGGCATTTGGCTATGGCAATAACTATTATTCGCTGAAACAAGGAAGCGATATGTATGAGTTTATGAAAGACGGGTGGAATGTGGGTGTCATCAAAAAAGAAAACCAGGTTGCCGGATTTGTTGGCAGTAAGACACGTGAAAAGATCAAGGATGGTACGGTGATCGGTGTGCTGCCATTAGGAAATGGTTCTATCGTGTTCTTTGCTGATGATCCTATCTTCAGAAATTTTTGGGAGAATGGGAAGATGATGTTGGCCAATGCTGTTTTTCTTGTGGGTCAATAGGAGGAATGTTGCTTCGCAACATATATAAACTGCCACAGAGGCACGGAAGTACAGAATAGAGAAGACAAATTATTTGTTATGATGAATGTAGATAATCAAACAGACTATGTTTTACAGGATGAAACAGAAAAAATAATTGATCTTGCCATTGAAGTGCATAAGATATTAGGACCGGGTCTTTTAGAAATTGTTTATAAAGATGCATTGGAATATGAGTTAAATGTGAATGATTATTTATTTGTAAGAGAGTATGAGTATAATGTACCTTATAAAGAAATAATTTTGAAGCATAAATTCTATGCTGACTTTGTTGTTTTTAACAAAGTGATTCTGGAAATAAAAGCAAAGCATGGTGGTATAGCAGAAGAAGATCTGGCACAGGCAATAAATTATCTAAAAATATCCGGTTGCAAAGTAGGCCTTATTTTAAATTTTGCTTCCTCAAAGCTTCAAATTAAAAGAGTAGTATATTAATATGAAAAATAAATTTCTGTTTTTTTCTGCCTCTGTGGCAAATTCAAATTTGCGTAAACAAATTACTTCTGTGCTTCTGTGCCTCAGTGGCAAAACCAATTTGCGTAAGCAAATTCTATTCTTATTTTTGGTGGCTTTCGTTTGCGAAGCAAACTCCCAACCCCCCAAATCATATACCTCTGCCGAAATATTGCTTCAGCTAAAAAAACTCAATGTCTTAGGCTCTGTTTTATACATAGCGGCTCACCCGGATGATGAGAATACACGGCTGTTGGCTTACCTGGCCAATGAAAAATTATACCGCACCGGCTATTTAAGTTTAACTCGTGGTGATGGCGGACAGAATTTGATAGGAGATGAACAGGGGGTAGACCTGGGCTTGATACGTACACAGGAATTATTAGCGGCCCGGCGTATTGACGGGGCAGAACAATTCTTCAGCCGTGCATTTGATTTTGGTTACAGCAAAAGTCCCGAAGAGGCGATGAAATTCTGGGGGCATGATAAAATATTAAGCGACGTGGTTTGGGTGATCCGGAAATTCAGGCCCGATGTGATCATCACACGTTTTCCTACAACCGGCGAAGGCGGCCATGGTCATCACACAGCATCAGCCATACTTGCTGGTGAAGCATTTGATGCGGCGGCCGATCCAACAAAATTTCCGGAGCAGTTAAAGCAGGGTGTAACTGTCTGGCAGGCAAAAAGAATTTTATGGAACACATTTAATTTTGGAGGAACCAATACACAAAGCAGCGACCAGTTCAAAATGGATTGCGGCGATTATAACCCGGTACTGGGTAAAAGTTATGGTGAGATCGCTGCAGCAAGTCGCAGCCAGCACAAGAGCCAGGGTTTTGGCGTGCCTGCACAAAGGGGCAGTGTGATCGAATATTTTAAGACCATCAAAGGTGATGCACCTGTTGCTGATCTAATGGATGGCGTAAATACGGGTTGGGACAGGTTGTTATGGGGTGGACAATTAACCGGCCGCCCGGCGAAAGAGGACAATGCTGAAAATCTAATAGACAAGATCATTAAAACATTTTCGGTTGAACATCCTGAAAAAAGCATTCCGCAGCTGGTGAAACTATACGGTAAGATCGAATCAGTTACTGACGATTACTGGAAAGAACAAAAATTAAATGCAATTAAAGACCTGATACAAAACTGTAGTGGCTTATTCCTGGATGCTACTACCAATACCCAGTACGCTGTACAGGGTGATAGTTTAAAAATAAACCTCGTGGTCAACAACCGCTCCGGTGCAAATATCTTAAGTGCCGATGCACATCTGAACGATGACTATATCATTTTTGAACAGCTTAAGAAAAATACAAACGCTGTACAAACCTACAGCATGTACATCAGGCCAAATGCAAAAATAACACAACCTTACTGGCTCGAAACCCCGATGGACAAAGGAAGTTTTAATGTAACCGATCAGCAGCAAATAGGTAAGGGGGAGAATGATCCTTTTAGTGTGGTGTTCAGTATGCTGATAGAGGGTAAGGAATTTAAATTCACCAAACCCATCCGTTATAAATATACCGACCCGGTGAAAGGAGAGTTGTATCAGCCGCTGACCATTTTGCCAAAACTTGAACTAAATTATAACGGCAATGTTTTCCTCGCCATCAATAATAAACCTGTTGAGATCGGCACTCATGTAAAATCAAACCTGTCAACTGTATCAACTTATACGGTTACTAAACAAACTACTGCGCAGATCAGCAATTCCAATAATCCATTTGATTTTAAAACTGATGCAAAAAATGCGGTGATCAATGAATCATCTGCATTTACATTTACCGGTGTTGATTCAGATCGGGTTGAAGAGATAAAATTGCATGCGGGTGATGGTCAACATATCTTTCACCAATACAAAAGAAATATTGAATACGACCATGTACCATCCATTGTATATTTTCATGAAGCTACGGCCAAGCTTTCTAAAATTGCTTTAAAAACAGAGGGAAATTTTGTCGGTTATATTCCCGGTGCCGGGGATAAGATACCGGAGGCATTGATCCAGATGGGATATAAGGTGGTAACGTTGAAAGAAAGTGATATCCGGGCTTCCAACCTCAGGCAGTTTGATGCTATTGTTACCGGCGTGCGGGCATACAATACCAATGAATGGATGAACAATGTATATGATGAGCTCATGAAGTATGTAAACGAGGGCGGCGTGTTACTTGTTCAATACAATACCAGTAACCAGATAGGGCCGGTCAAGGCAAAAATATCCCCTTATCCATTTAACATCAGCCGCAACAGGGTAACTGATGAAGAGGCAAAAGTTAATTTTTTGATCCCGGATCATCCTGCTTTGAATTATCCCAATAAAATAACAGATAAGGATTTTGACGGCTGGATACAGGAGCGTAGTATCTATCATGCGGAGAAAGCGGACACTGCTTATAAAAACATTTTAAGCATGAAAGATCCCGGCGAAAAGGAACAGGATGGCAGCCTCATCATTGCTAATTATGGTAAAGGAAGATTTGTTTACACCGGGTTGGTATTCTTCAGGGAATTACCTGCAGGTGTGCCGGGTGCTTACCGTTTGTTTGCGAATTTGATTGCTAATAACAGGAATAAGTATATAAAGTAAAAACCCCCTCCGCCCTCTGAAGGGGGAACTAGGGAGAGAATGCAAGGGAAGAATTCTTTTCTTTCGTTCAGTGTGACAATAAAAAAGTATGCAGGAAAATATAAAAAATAAAAATACCGATAACACCCCTTTAGGGGATGGGGGTAGATCATATTGGAACAAATGGTACATCGCTGTATTCTGCTTTCTCGTTATTCAGATCGTATTATTTTATTGGATAACTAAGTCATTTTCATGAGTAGTATAGACTGGATCATATTGATCGTTACACTGGGCGGTATTATCATGTACGGTATTTATAAAAGCCGTACAACCAAAAACCTGGAAGGGTATTTTTTAAGTAACCGTTCATTGCCCTGGTACCTGGTGTTATTAAGCATCATGGGTACACAGGCCAGTGCCATTACATTTTTAACAGGTCCCGGACAGGCGTTCAGTGATGGGATGCGCTTTGTACAATATTATTTTGGACTGCCGCTGGCCATGATCGTCATCAGCATTTTCTTTGTGCCCGTTTTTACCCGCTTAAAAGTGTATACGGCTTACGAATTTTTGGAGA
>JBDSXS010000060.1:0-4207 GCA_039926045.1 Ferruginibacter sp. | reverse complement strand
GTTATTAAATTGCACCGGAATGTGCCGCAATTTAACCCATTTATCATTAATTGAATGTTATGCTGAAACCTTATTTATTTGTAAATGATACAACTGAAAAGGGGAGAGGCGTTTTTACACATGAACGTATTCCTGCTAATACGGTTATAGAGATTGCCCCGGTAATTGTAATGGCGTTATCAGACAGGGAACACCTGGATAGAACATTATTGCACGATTATATTTTTGAATGGGGAAAAGAAAAAGACAAATGCTGCATGGCCCTGGGTTTGATACCCATTTATAACCACAGTTATAAAAGCAACTGCGAATATTTTATGGATTTTGAGGATAGTTCTATTATGGTAAAAACAGTAAGGGTAATTGAGAACGGCGAGGAACTTACCATTAATTACAATGGTGACTGGAATGATGGAAAGAAAGTTTGGTTTGATGTAAAGTGAGGTTGGGTTGGAAAGTTGACAAGTTGAGAAGGCTTGAAGGACTCAAATACCTTATTACCTTTTCAACTTGTCAACTATTCACTATGCCTGCTCTATCAATTGTATCTCACAGGCAATTCTTACTTCATCACTTACCACTACGCCACCGGCTTCTGTAACTGCATTCCAGGTTAATCCAAAATCTTTACGGTTTATTTTACCGTTGATGGTAAAGCCGGCTTTGGTATTACCATATGGATCTTTTACCACACCTCCGAACTCAACAGATAATTTTACATTTTTGGTCACATCACGTATGGTGAGGTCGCCGTATAATTCATAGGAGCCGTCGCTATCTACATTTTCTGTTTTTGTTGCTTCAAACTTGATCTTTGGAAAAGTTGCAGCGTCAAAAAAGTCGGCACTTTTCAGGTGCCCGTCTCTTTGTTCGTTATTAGTGGAGATAGAATCCACATCAGCCGTAAAGCTGACCTTAGCTTTTGTAAAGTCTTCAGCTTCTGTTTGAGCCGTTACTGTAAACATATCAAAACTGCCCGTCACATTGGTGATCATCAGGTGTTTGATCTTGAATTGTACTTCGCTGTGTGTGGGATCCAATGCCCAGATTTTGGTTGCCATAATTTTTAATTTGAATGCAAGTTAACAATTAATGTTTAAACATTGAAACTTATTTTAGAAACAAAACGTTAATAAAAAATCCCGTCACTAGGACGGGACTCTGTATAGACTCTTAAATTGTACTATTTGCTGGCTTCAAACTCTCTGCGGATGATATTTAATGCGGCGCCTGCTTTAAACCACTCGATCTGTTGCTCATTGTAAGTGTGATTTACATTAATGGTATCAGAAGTCCCATCAGCATGGTTGAATACCATTTGCAGCTGTTTGCCGGGGGCAAAGCCGGTTAACCCAATAATATCTATGCTGTCATCTTCCTGGATCTTGTTATAATCTTCTTTATCAGCAAAGGTGAGGCCCAGCATGCCCTGCTTCTTTAAATTGGTCTCATGAATACGGGCAAATGATTTTACCAATACTGCACGAACACCCAGGAACCTGGGTTCCATGGCAGCATGTTCTCTTGATGAACCTTCGCCATAATTCTCATCACCCACTACAACAGTACCAACGCCTACTGCTTTATAGGCTCTTTGTGTGCCAGGTACGGTTCCGTATTCACCGGTAAGCTGGTTTTTTACCGTATCTGTTTTTTCATTGAAAAAATTAAGTGCACCGATCAGCATGTTGTTACTAATATTATCCAAATGCCCACGGAATTTTAACCAGGGGCCTGCCATGGAAATATGATCCGTAGTACATTTTCCTTTTGCTTTAATAAGAAGTCTTAATCCTTTCAGGTCTGTTCCTTCCCATGCTGCAAATGGTTCAAGGATCTGGAGCCTGTCGGATGTTGGTGAAACGATCACTTCTACATTACTGCCATCGGCTGCCGGTGCCTGGAAACCTGCGTCTTCAACAGCGAAACCTTTTTGGGGCATTTCAATACCCAAAGGTTCTTCCAGTTTGAATTTCTCTCCTTTATCATTAGTTAAATAATCAGTAAGCGGGTTAAAAGAAAGTGAACCTGCAATGGCCAATGCTGTTGTTATTTCGGGAGAAGCAACAAAGGCATGCGTATTAGGATTGCCATCATTCCTTTTTGAGAAATTCCTGTTGTAAGAAGTAACGATCGAATTTTTCCTGTTAGGATCAGTTGTGTGCCTTGCCCACTGGCCGATACATGGTCCGCATGCATTGGCTAAAACAACGCCACCCATTTTTTCAAATGTATCTAAATAGCCATCTCTTGCTACCGTGTATCTTACCTGCTCAGAACCTGGGGTGATGGTAAATTCGGCCAGGGCTTTAAAACCATTATCAGTGGCCTGTTTGGCAATTGATGCTGCCCTGGTAATATCTTCATAAGAAGAGTTGGTGCAGGAACCGATCAATCCAACTTCCAGTTTATCGGGCCAGCCATTAACCTTAACGGCATCAGCAAATTTTGAAATGGGCCAGGCGAGATCGGGCGTGAATGGGCCGTTGATATGTGGCTCCAGCTCAGATAAATTAATTTCAATCACCTGGTCAAAATATGTTGAAGGGTTTGCATATACTTCATCATCACCTGTCAGGTGTGCAGCGATCGCATCAGCAGCATCAGCAACATCAGCCCTGTCGGTGCCTTTTAAATACTCAGCCATTTTTGCATCATAGCCAAAGATGGAAGTAGTAGCTCCGATCTCGGCACCCATATTACAAATGGTTCCTTTTCCTGTGCATGATAAAGATCTTGCACCATCACCAAAATATTCCAATATGGCACCGGTACCACCTTTTACAGTAAGTATGCCTGCAACTTTTAAGATAATATCTTTTGAAGCTGTCCAGCCACTTAGTTTGCCGGTTAGTTTTACACCTATCAGTTTTGGAAATTTAAGTTCCCAGGGTAGTCCTGCCATCACATCACAGGCATCTGCACCACCAACACCGATGGCCACGATACCAAGGCCGCCTGCATTTACGGTATGGCTATCAGTACCGATCATCATGCCACCCGGGAAAGCATATTGTTCCAAAACTACCTGGTGGATGATACCTGCACCAGGTTTCCAGAAACCGATGCCGTATTTATTGGAAACCGATGCCAGGAAATCATATACTTCTTTATTCTGGGTCTTTGCCTTGATAAGGTCAGCATCTGCTCCAACTTCGGCCTGTATCAGGTGATCGCAATGTACGGTAGATGGTACAGCAACCCTGGTCCTTCCTGCCTGCATGAATTGTAACAGGGCCATCTGGGCAGTTGCATCCTGCATGGCTACACGGTCCGGCGCAAATTCCACATAATCTTTTCCTCTTTCAAAAGCAGTGGTAGCTGCTCCCTGCCAAAGGTGGGCGTATAATATTTTTTCAGTGAGCGTAAGGGGTTTGCCGGTTGCTGTGCGGGCAGCGTCAATACGTGCGCCAAAGTTGCTGTACAACTTTTTGATCATGTCAATGTCGAAGGCCATGGTAATTATTTGGTGATTTGCAAATGCCCGCCCGGCATAAGCCGTTCGGACGGATAATTTGGAATTGGGGTGCTTTTTATCACATTTTTGATGCTCAAATCAGCAAATCTTCACTTGTTCCAAACTGGAATGCAAATTTACGAAAACTGAAGCATTTTTTAAAGCCTTTGTTTTTGTTTTAAATCTGTTTAATTTAGCGGAATGAACCGTTTTAAGCATTTTATTGAATGGCATGTATTCGGTGTATGCTCAGCTATTGGCGAAAAAATGGGTATTGCCACATCTACCATCCGCAAGTATTTTATCTATATGTCGTTCATGACATTTGGCTCCCCGGTAATTGTTTATCTCTTTGTAGCATTCTGGATGAACATTAAGCGGTATATATTTAATGCGAGGAGGAATCCTTTGAAGTATCTGTAACGGCCCGGCCCCCTCTTGAACTACGTTCGTTCCCTTAGCAGGGAACCCCGAAGGGGGAGGAAATCTGGAAGAACTTTGCGACTAAGGATGCAATCACCTGATGAGTTGCAAATTGCTTTGAATTTAAAGACTCCCAACTACGAGTTCCCTCTCTATTGGTGAGGCCTGCCCGACTGGATTCATTCAGGCGGGGGTTGGGGTGAGGCTTCTTCTTATCCTCACCAATTTCTCCAATAAATTTTCCAGCAGGTCCAATCTAAGCATATTTGCCCCATCGCTTTTTGCAATAGCAGGATTGGGGTGTGTTTCAATGAATAATCCATCGGC
>JBDSXS010000059.1:0-6004 GCA_039926045.1 Ferruginibacter sp. | reverse complement strand
GTGACATTGTCGCCTGCTTTAAAATTTGGAAGTTTTGCTTTTCCTTTTGTGTCCAGTTGCTCATGAACAAATGCTACTGCGTTCATATTAGTATGATTTTTTTACGGACGGCAAAGGTAGGGGAAAGTTATGAGTTATGAGTTATGAGTTATGAGTTTTTTCCTGGTAAAACAGAATATTTTTTCAAAATCAGTATAAAAATTCATGACAAATAAACTCCGGCAGGTAAAAACTGCCGGAGTTTAAGAATATTCTTCTACATGTCCCTCCCCTTTGGGGAGGATAGGAGGGGCTTGGGCTTTATCTCGCTACATTAACCGATCTCTTTTCCCGGATCACTGTTACTTTGATCTGGCCCGGAAAGGTCATTTCAGTCTGTATTTTTTGCGCTATTTCAAAACTCAGTTTATCGCTTTCACCATCGGTTACTTTATCAGCCTCTACAATTACCCTTAACTCCCTGCCTGCTTGTATAGCATACGCTTTTTCAACCCCCGTATAAGCCATAGCCAGGTTCTCCAGGTCTTTTATGCGCTGAATATACTGCTGCATAATCTCCCTTCTTGCTCCCGGCCTTGCGCCGCTGATGGCATCACAAGCCTGGATGATTGGAGAGATCACGTATTGCATTTCCATTTCATCGTGGTGGGCACCAATGGCATTAACTACCGCAGGGTTCTCACCATATTTTTCAGCCAGTTTAGCGCCTAGTAAAGCATGGCTCAATTCTGTCTCTTCATCCGGAACTTTTCCAATATCATGCAGCAAACCGGCTCTCTTGGCCAATTTTGCATTCATGCCTAATTCCGAAGCCATGATGGCACAAAGATTGGCAGTTTCACGGCTGTGCATCAACAGGTTTTGACCGTAAGATGAGCGAAAACGCATACGACCTACCATTCTTATCAGTTCTTTATGCAGTCCGTGTACCCCCAGTTCCATGGCGGTACGCTCACCAATCTCCATAACCTGGTCGTCAATTTGTTTTTTGGTTTTTTCCACCACTTCTTCAATACGTGCCGGGTGAATACGCCCATCGGCAACAAGGCGTTGTAATGATAAGCGGGCTATCTCCCTGCGTAACGGATCAAAGGAAGAAAGTACAATAGCCTCCGGGGTATCATCAACGATCAGGTCAACACCGGTGGCAGCTTCAATGGCACGTATATTACGACCTTCACGGCCAATGATAGAGCCTTTAATTTCATCACTTTCCAGGTTAAAAACAGTGATGGCATTTTCGATGGCAGCTTCCGCAGCAGTACGTTGTATAGTTTGAATAACTATTTTACGGGCTTCTTTGGTAGCTTTTAGTTTGGCGTCTTCAATGATTTCCTGCTGAATTACCAATGCTTTGGTATGAGCTTCCTGTTTAAGGCTTTCAATTAACTGTGCTTTGGCGTCTTCGGCACTTAAGCCGGCTACTTTTTCAAGGCGACGGATGTGCTCTTCCTGGTGCTTTTCCAGTTCGGTACGCTTGATATTTACGATCTCGGTCTGCCTGTTAAGATTTTCCTTGATAACCTCGTTGTCTTTGATCTGCTTTTCCAGGTTCTGATCTTTTTGATTGAGGGATTGTTCTTTTTGTTTGATACGGCTTTCGCTTTCAACAAGCTTTTGATTGCGTTGCATTACATCCCTGTCATGGTCCGACTTGAGTTGAACAAACTTTTCCTTAGCTTCCAGTAATTTTTCTTTCTTAAGGTTTTCAGCTTGTAATTGTCCGTCGGCGATGATCCTTTGAGCTTGTTGCTCTGCTTCTGCAATTTGTTTTTGGGTGTTTTTGGCAAATACCAGTTTACCCAGTATGATGCCCAATATCAGTGCTGCTACACCAATGATAATGTATACTATTATCGGTTCCATTGATTGTTTCGGTTTTAAAACGGTTCAAAATCATATAGTTAGTCTTATTTCCCATACAAGAAGGTGGGCTAAGATGTTTAATTAGCGAAGATAAGTAATTTGTTTGGAGAAAAAGAGCGTGGAGATCAGGGTCTTTGGGTTTGTAACTGTATCCGGGATCATAATCTTATTAGAATAACGGTTCCGCTGCGTTTTATTTTTTTATTGTTGTAGTCTGTACCTTCAGCAACCCATACAAAGGTCCCGGGATCAAGTTTTTGACCCCCAAAACTTCCATCCCAACCTCTTCTAAGGTCAGTACTGTTGTAAACCAGTTGCCCAACCCGGTTATAAACCCTGAACAGGTCGAGCGATTTTATCCCCAGTCCAATTGGTTTAAAATAATCATTCCTGCTGTCGCCATTGGGTGTAAAAGCATTGGGTACATAGATCCCCGGAACCAGTTTATACAATTTTACGCTGATGGAATCATAAGCAAAGCATCCTGTTGCATTGGTTACTTTTACAATGTATTCAATGTCATCCAGCGGAAAGGCAACCGGGTTGTTTATTTGAATATTGCTTAACCAGCTGTTATTGGATAGCCATACATAATCGTTACCTCCTGTAGCATTTAGTTGAAGCGGTTGGCCCAATACTACAGCCGTATCTCTTGGCCCTGCATCGGCCTTTATTTGTATCACATGTATGGTTACAATTTTTTGAACAGGCTTTGGGCAGCCCAATATATCCCTGACCGTAAGTTTATATTTTACGCCAGATGTAGGCTTAATTACAAGTGGATCGGGGATGTTGGCATTACTTAAAAAAATATTTGGCGACCAATTGTAAATACTACCCCCGCTTGCGTGTAGTTGGGCAGATTGGCCCAAACAGATACTTACGTCATCAGCTATTGCATTTGGATAAGGAATGGGTTTAACTGTTATTGAATTTTCGGCATAACATTTATTACTTATTTTACCCACAACTTTATAAGTTGTATTCACCAATGGGTATGCCATTGGATGTTTTACTAATGTATTATTCAGGCTCCCGTCATTAGGTGTCCACGTAAAATAAATCGCATCGCTTGAAAGCCTGAGTTTGATCGTATCGGTCCGGCAAATGGTAGTATCATAATCACCGGATTGAGTGACCCTGTCAACAACTCTGACTTTTATCGAATCAATTCCCCTGCAACCAAAAGCATCCGTCAATGATACTTTGTAAATTGTTGTTATATCCGGGCTTACCAACGGGTTTTGTGAATTAACGTCGCTTATATTATAATTGGGGCTCCACACCGCAGTGCCCGTACCAATGGCAGCAATTCGAAGCGTATCAACATTACAGATAAGCGTATCTTTTGGAGACATTATAAATGCAGGTTTATTATCGATCCTGAGTATTTTGGTACTCGTGGCCCAACAACCAACGCTGCTGGTTACAGCAAGCATGACAGTATAGTCTTTAGCAACTGAATAAGTATGTGTAGGATTTTGAAAAATTGCAGTGCCACCATCTCCAAAATCCCAGGTCCATTTATTTATAACACCATAGGCCGCAGTGGATTTATCATTGAACTGAACGGGGAAATCTTTGCAAGTTCCGAGTGCTTCAAAATCGGGTGTAAAGCCGGGATATACCTTTACTTCGGCTATAGCAGAATCTTCACACGCAAGTCCTTTGTTAATGATCAATTTTAAAGTGTAAGTACCAGAGCTCCCGTATGTGTATATGGGTTCGGATGCCGTAGAATGATTGCCATCACCAAAATACCAGTCATAGGTAAGAATTCCTGGTGGAAAGACCAGGTTACTAAAATAGAATGTATAGTCCTTACAGTTGAGATATGTTTTTTGTAAGGCGGCTTCTATAATTGTACAGGAACTTACAATAATTGTTATATCCTTCCGGTGAAAACTGAGCAATGTGTCATGGCGAAATTCGTAAATAATTACGCCCACAACATAGTTTCCGGTGAAAGGCGGGGCTGTACCGGTTATTAAACCTGTCCGGCTGTCGATCCTGGCATATATTCCTAAGGGAGCTGTACCGGAATAACCACTTTTATAGTTTACAGATTTATATGGAGGATTTGCAGGAGGGGAAGAATACAGATCAACTGCTTTATCACCATTGTAAGCCTCTGCAAAATAATATACCAATGAATCTCCATCAGGATCTGTTGCACTGAAGTCATAAGAAAGACTGCTGCTTTTACAGATATTTTCAATTGTTGTATTAAACCTGGCGCTGTTATTATATCGTCCCGGCACAACTATAGCGCCCGGTATAGTACAGGTAAATGTACTGCCTCCACCGGGGGGAGAGTTCCGGCCATCATATTGTATGCCGATAATGTTTTCAAAAGATGTTTCCCTGTTTACTCCCTGGTATGCAACTGTATACCCCCTGGCGTTATAGAGCAGTTCAACTTCAACAACATATTCCCCAACCTGGAAATTCAAAGCAGATGGCGGGGTTGTTATACATTTTACGGAGTTTTTTACCGGAACTGGAGATATATTAACCCTGCTAGCTGCGAAAGGGGAACCGCTGATCCTGGTATCATTGTAATTATCAAAAATGCCTAACACGGCTCCTGTGGGCATTTCTGCATTGGGAGTATTCACATTCAGAAAGATCCTTAAAGTTATCCTGTATTTTGCAGAGTTTGGCCTGGTACCAAGACCTAAATAATCATAAATGATCTCACCTCCTGAAATTGAGCCGGCAAAACAGCTTACAGAAAAGAAGAGACAAGTTATTATGAATGTAATTTTCCGCAATGTTAGAGCGTATTTTCGTGTACTAAGTTAACAATTATTCAGGCTATAAGAGAATTCTGCCTGGTTTACACTAAAAGGAGTATTTTAATTGGAGAAAAGATGCCTGTAGTAAACAAATTTATATTGCAGGGTTTTACAAATACCAGGAATTAATGACAGCTTTCTTTACTTCACTTTATCCAACTGCTGTTCTATTTTTTGTAATGCATCTGCCATTTCTTTTTCGAGTGAGGGGTTGCTCTCATTTCCCGCCTGTGTTGCATACCAGATCATCACCATAGCCACATAATCCTGCATGTCCTTACCGGCAAACTGGGTTTTAAATTCGATGATCTTATCGTTAATGACCTTTAAAGTGCGGCGTATAGCTTCTTCATCAGCCGGGTTGGTCTTAATTCGATAAGTACGATCGCCAATTACAATATTTACGGGGATCAGTTCTGCCATGGTTATTCACTTAAAAGGCCAATACATTTATCGATCTCACGAATGTATTGACTGATGTTTTTTTCAAATGCTTTTTTATCTGCTTCATTCATTTTACCGGCTGCCGCTTTTAAGATGGTTATTTTTTCCTGCATTGTATTTATTTGCTGACTGTCTTTTTCTTTTGATTCCCTTAATGCAACGATCAGGTCACTTTGCCTTTTGTTTTCTTTTTGCAATAGCTGGTAGTTCTTCAGCAGTTGCTGAAGTTTATCATTGATGCGTTTGATATGATTTTCTAAATCTGCCAATGTTGTCTTTTATGTTTTTATTTTTCTTTTTTGCTTCTCCAAATCCTTCGACTTTGCTCAGGAGAAACAAAAAAGGAGCCCCGAAATCGAATACAGCCCGATTTCGGGGAAGTAGCTATGTGGAACATTTGTACTACTGTAGCTTCAACTTCAGTAAATCTATTCTTAGGCGCAAGAGCGTTAATTTATATAAACTTCTTCTTAATCCCAGTCATTCAATATACCTATTCCTTTTTGGAAGACTGCTTTACTCCGATCTTCGCACTTCCCCCTTCAGGGGGCCAGGGGGCCTTACTTCCTTATCTCCGCACCCAATTCTTTTTCATACGAAACAATGATCTTATTCATCATACCATCAATTTCTTTATCGGTCAATGTTTTTTCTTCGTCTAAAAAAGTAAAGCTGATCGCCATCGATTTTTTACCGGCGCCGATCTTTTCACTTTCAAATATATCAAACAAACTGATCGATGTGAGTTTATTTATCCGGGCTGTAAGGGTGGCTTTCTCCACAGCTTCAAAAGGCAGGGCCTTATTTACAATAATGGCCAGGTCCCTGTTTACCGCAGGGTATTTTGAAACATCCTTATGCTGAATATTTATTTTCCGGTTCAGTTTCAGTAACCT
>JBDSXS010000058.1:0-17070 GCA_039926045.1 Ferruginibacter sp. | reverse complement strand
CAATTACAGCTCCTTTCATCTGGATCAGTAAGACAGTATCTCCAACATTATATGCGCTACCATTTTCAACCGTTAATTTATTGTCGCAGGGATTGAATCCTAATACAGGTGTATAATCATTAATGATTGTAGAAGTTGATGTAACCGAACAGGAATCTGCAACAAAACTACAATTTGGGTTTGTGTTATTTATAGTAGCACCACCATTCAATGTGCCATTCCATGCCGGGTTACCCTGTTTATTCAGTAAGTTATCAAAAGTATAATAACCCTGTAAACCCGCTTGTGTTGCTGGGTTTGGTAAGGAGGCACCCATGTAAGTTCTTAACTGCGACTGCGTTCGGGCTACATTCCAGATACGTACTTCATTAAGGTATCCCAGGAAGTTCGTACCTACTGGATTGTTAACAGCATAATCTCCTATCGTGGTAAGCCAGTTATTTAATACCAGGTTTCCGGTTGCGGCGATCTGGCTCATTAAAAATCCATTCCTGTAAAATTTTAGGGAGCTTCCATTGTATACCATAGCTACATGGTAAGTTTTATTAGTAACAAGATTATCACATGGAATAGGAGTTAAAAATTGGCCGTTTGTTGTAGTGATACCCGCCAGGTCCATCCGTAAAACATAATTAATATCAGTTGTATTAGAGTGTTTGGAAACAATATCTTCCTGTTTATCGGGCCTTGTTAGTGGAAAAGAACTGCAATTAAAATTTGCTTCAACGGTAACCTGGTTACCACTCACATCAAGATCGCCCACAGTAACGCTTTGCCCAACAGCCTGGGTTCTTAACCAGTTGTTACAACTTACAAGCGTGAAGCAACTGTCAGCTGCAAAAGTACAATTTGAATTTGTTGCATTGATCGCCGAGGCCCCATTTAAGGTTCCATTAAAAGCTGCATTACCTTGTTTATTAAGTAGATTGTCGAAAGTATAGTATCCCTTCAAACCTGTTTGGGTGGTAGGGTTAGGCAAAGAATTATTCATGTAGGTTTGTAGCTCCGACTGCGTTCGAGCCACATTCCATATTCTGACTTCATTAGTAAACCCCAGGAATTGGTTATCCGGAGGAAAGCCTCCACCTGCTACCTGTGCAATTGTAGTTTGCAAATCATTTACGATCATGTTACCCGTACAGGCCACCTGGTTAAGTAAGAAACCGTTGCGGTAATATTTTAGATTGATACCATCATAGACCATGGCAACATGATAGGTTTTATCAAGCTCTGTGGGGCAACTTTGGAAAGTGGACTTATAACCGTTGGTAGTAGTGATCTCACATCCATTTGGCAATAAAGCATAATTTACATTACTGGAGTTTGAATGTTTAGAAACCAGGTGACCATAATAAAGCCCACTATTCAGGGGGGCTGTTCGGTTAAAAACTGCTTCAACAGTAAGTTGGTTCCCTGTAATATCAAGATCACCGGTTGTAACATAGGAACCTTGGCTTGGGGTACTTAACCAATTATTACAACTGGTAGTATTAACACAATCTGTTAATGCTATCGCTTCTGCAGCATTCAATACTCTGTTGTAAATCCTTACATCATCCATTTTTCCTTTAAAATAATCCCCGCTTGCATCACCTTTTCTTCCGAAATTGATCTTTGATGCAGGTCCATCCTGCAGAATATGTTTAGTCTGTGTAAGGTCTGAAGCTTCCAATACTCCATTCACATACATCCTCCAAATACCGTTCTTATAAGTAACCACTATATTATACCAGCAGGGAGTTCCTGTGAACACAGTAGTACCAACACAAACGCTGTTGAACGCATAACCACTCATGGCCTTATAATTAAGTACATAAGTACCATAGTTCCAGTTGGATTGATTAAAGTCAACATGAAAGGGAGATTTTACAACCAAAGCCTGTGCCGGCCAGGAGTTTCCCTGGTCGGGTAAGACCCTTACTGAAATAGAAAATGAATCCTGGGGAGCAAAATTATATAAGGATGAATAAGGCAATTGAATGTAAGCATTCGAACCATTGAAATAATAGGCTGAATTGGCGTTACCAAATCGATCAGTTGTTAATGTTGCATTATTAACAACACCGTTGATGTTGTTGGCAGTAACATCATTTGCATTGCCACTGAACGGATAAAAAGCTATTAAGCCCTGGTTTAAATTTACCTGCCCGATACAAAAGTTGGTAATAAGTAAAAAGGGAATGAAGAGTCTTTTCATGCAGGTAGCTTTGGGATATAGGACAAAAGTAGCAAATTTTACTATAATCCTACATAATTAGCGGGGGAAATAGCCTTCAGTTCCTTTTTAACAGCTGGTGATACTTTTAAACCTGATATGAATTTGTGGATGGCTTTTTTATCAATGGCAGATCTGCCCCTTGTAAGTTCTTTCAATGCCTCATATGGCGCAGGATAATTTTCCCTTCGTAAAATCGTTTGAATGGCTTCGGCCACAACGGCCCAGTTATTATCCAGGTCGGCTTTTAGTTTTGGTTCATGTAAAACCAATTTGCTGATACCTTTCTCAGTCGACCTAATGGCCAGTATAGTATGGGCCATTGGCACCCCAATATTCCTTAATACGGTTGAATCTGTGAGGTCTCTTTGCAATCTTGAAACAGGAAGTTTGGCTGAAAAATGCTCCAATAAGGCATTTGCCATACCCAAATTACCTTCTGCATTTTCAAAATCAATCGGGTTTACTTTGTGTGGCATGGCGCTGCTTCCGATCTCTCCTTTCTTTGTTTGCTGTTTAAAATAATCCATGCTGATGTACGTCCACATATCCCTGCAAAAATCGATCATAATGGTGTTGATGCGTTTTATAGCATCAAAATGCGCTGCAAGTACATCAAAATGTTCTACCTGCGTAGTGTATTGCTGGCGTTGTAAACCAAGTTTATTTTCCGTAAAATCATTTGCAAATTTTATCCAGTTGTATTTAGGGAATCCAACGTGATGTGCATTAAAATTTCCGGTGGCACCGCCAAATTTTGCGGTAAAGGGTATATAGCTGAATAACTGGATCTGGTTCTCCAGCCGCTCCACAAATACCATCATTTCCTTTCCCAGCCTTGTTGGACTTGCAGGCTGTCCATGCGTACGGGCCAGCATAGGCACATCTTTCCAGGCAAGGGCCATTTTGCCAATGGTATGCTGCAGGTTGATGATAGCGGGTAAATATTCCAGTTCAATACTGTTCTTCCAGAGTAAGGGTATGGCTGTATTATTAATATCCTGCGAGGTTAAACCAAAGTGAACCCATTCTTTTAAATGGCCGGCATGGCATTCCTCCAGGACATTCTTAATAAAATATTCAACTGCCTTTACATCGTGATTGGTGATGCTTTCGGTTTTCTTTACTGCCGCCGCATCTTCAATAGAAAATTCATCAGCCATTTTTAGAAGATGCTGTTTTGTTTTGGCATCAACTTTAAAAAACTTTTTTTCAGCTAAAAACAAAAAATATTCAACCTCTACAATGATCCTGTATTTTATCAATGCATATTCACTGAAGTATTCACTCAAATGCTGTAACTGTTTGCGATAACGACCGTCGATGGGGGAGATGGCAGTAAGTTGATTTAAATCCATGATGTTGCTGTAAATTTGCTGCAAAAATACATTAATTGGCACAGAAGATAAAGGTAGGCGCTGTTAGTTATTTAAACACCAAGCCGCTGATATATGGTTTTGAGCAGGGTGGAATGAAAGCGGAAATCGAACTTTTGATAGATTATCCCGCTAATATTGCAGGGCTCTTACAGCAAAATAAAATAGATATCGGGTTGATCCCCGTTGCAGTGATCCCTTCATTAAAAGATCCCCATATCATATCAGACTACTGCATTTCCTGTAATGGGGAAGTGGCCAGTGTTTGTTTATTCAGTGATGTGGAACTTGATAAGATAGAAACCATTTTGCTCGACTATCAAAGCCGTACATCGGTAGCTTTATTGAAAATATTGTTGAGGGAGCATTGGAAAATTTCACCCGAACTGATCATTGCAGGTGCCGGTTATGAAAAAAATATTGGTGGCAAAACAGCCGGACTGGTCATTGGTGACCGGGCTTTTTCGCAAAGACTTGTATCAAAGTATTTTTTTGACCTGGGAGACGCCTGGAAACAAATGACCGGGCTGCCTTTTGTATTTGCCGCGTGGGTAAGCAATAAGGAATTAAGTCCCGGGTTTATAGATAAGTTTGATGAGTGCGTGCAGATGGGCATGGATAACCTGGACAAGATCGTTACAGAAAATAGGTACCCGCTTTTTAACCTGCATGATTATTATACACGTTGTATTGAATACAGGACCAGCGCCGAAAAAATGTATGCCCTGGACCTGTTTTTACAAAAGATCAGTCACCCGGATCACCTTACACTAAAAATCAGTTAATGAAAAAACTGGTACAAAAAATTATTGGTAAACAAAATTATACCAGGCTGGAAGGCCTGAAGAAACGTTTTTGGCCCACCCCATTTGATAAACAGCAACAACAGTTTTTAAAAGAACAAATACAGTTTTACGGCGGGCTCATCAAACCCAATGACCTGTGTTTTGATATTGGCGGCAATGTAGGGTTCAAAACAAATGTTTTTTTACATTTAGGGGCAAGGGTAGTTACGCTGGAACCACAACAGGCTTGCGTTGATATTCTTAAAATCAAATATGGAAAAAAAGCAATCATCCTGCAGAAGGGTGCAGGGGCAACGAACGAAATGAAAGAATTTTATATCTCAAATAATACAGCAGTATCAAGTTTTAAAAAAGATTGGGTGGATGAATTTAAGGATTCACGTTTTCCGGGAAGTTCGATACAGGCAGTAGAAAAAATTGAGATGGTTACACTTGACAGTTTAATTGATATTTACGGCAAACCCAATTTTATTAAAATTGACGTGGAGGGTTTTGAAATGGAAGTGTTTAGAGGATTAACCAATTCTTTTGGGTACTTATCATTTGAATATGCAGTTCCTGAAAAAGCGCAGGATGTTACAGAAATACTGAAATACTTAAAAAGCAAATACAGTCGACTCACTTGTAATTTTGCCATTTGTAATGATAGTTCATTTGCATTGAAAGCATGGATGCCTATTGCTGAAATGTTGGAATATGTACAACAAGAATACTTCAATTCCACTTTTGCGGGAGATATTTATATTAAGACCTGATGACCCGGATACTACAGATTCCCATATACAGGCGTTAAGGCTGATAGCTTGCAATTACCCACCCATCCTGTATGCTTTTATTTATGATTATAAAATTGGGTGAATTTTCAATATATGCAAGACTCCTGAAATGCTTTAGATGGTGTATATCGTCGAGTATAATTATGAACTTGTTATTACTCATGTATTTCAATACTGTATTAAATTCAAGCAAACCAATTCCTCCCGCAGAATCTAATAGTATGATCGGGTTAGTGTCTTTTATTTTTGGCAATAATTCGCTGAAAACATTGGTGCGGAATTTTTCCTCCGACAAGGCTCTCTGTTTAAATATCTTATCCCATAAATTCGGTTTAAGACTGGTTCGTGAAAATTGTCCCCTGATCTCATTTGTATAAAATTCGACAGGGTTGTTTAAAGTATCAATAAAAACGTCAGGATATTTTTCATGATTCATGATAGCATCGTCTGAATTAACGAATTGTATTGCTTCTTCAGGATCTATGGATATGCCCCATATGGGTTCCACAAATAGATATTTCTTAAGATTCTTTTTTGCTTTTCGGAAGAACGCATTGTCAACTTCAATTGTGTAGAACTTCTTTATGTTTTTTTTAGTTTTTACCAATATATCCGAGATCGTTCTGGTTGATCCTGTTCCCATATATGTACCGCTTTCAACAATATAACTGATATCATTTTTATTGATGATTGATTCAACGGTATCAATAAAGACAGTATCTTTTGACATACTTATTGACCCTTTGGCGTAACTGGCGTAATCTTTCATTCTGTATTTTTCTTTAATTCTTAATTAATGTATTTACGATCTTCTCAAACTGCGCCTGAAAACAAAAATCATATCCGTTTGCGCCTTCCACAATTACGTTGGGTGTTTGGTAACAAACTTCAAGTACACGTTTTACTTTTAAGGCTTCGGCAACTGAAAAAGGAAAGGATTGATTGCCGATAAAGAACCTGCACCCTGCAATGGCCCGGGCCAGTTGCAAAGCATCCTCTACAACAATATGTTTTAAGTGCGGGATAGCTTTTTTCATATCCTCGTATTCATCAACCAAACCAATAAAGGAAATATTGCTGAAGCTTTTCAAAAAATCATAACTGATAACAGGTGCACGGTACCTGAAGCTTCGTGCAATGATGATCTCATCTTTATACCTCGTATCTGCATCAACCTGCAACCAGGGCTTCCCCAGGTCGTAGTTTACACCAAAGGCAAGAAAGTACCAACGGCAGATATGTCCCATGCGGTAATCAAATGGATATCGTCTGAATTCATTAAGGTCGTAATCAATGGGCTGCCCGGTAAAGATCTCACAGGCTGTAAATATAGGGTTGCTCAGGATCAGGGGCCTGATAAAGGCCACACTTTTTTCTGTGAGTATCTTGTTCTCGTTGTAATGCTTAAAACCTTTTGGGTACATGCTTTCCTGTGCTATATCCAGGAACAGTTCTATCTTTTTTCCGTTGGCAAGCGCCAGCATACAGGGAATAGAATAGATAATATCGCCGATCAAACCTATATGCTTAAAACAAACCTTATCAGGATAGATGTTTGAATAGAGGTTAGTAGGAGGAGAAAAATCCTGAAGCCGGGTAACATAGTTCTCTTGTTTTCTTTTGGCAAAAAAATCAGCAAGAAATTGTTTCAAAAACCTCATCATCAATTATTATGGTCCTGGGCAAATATTAAAATTCCGTCAAAAGTAACTATTTTTGAAGAATATCGTGCTTAAGATTGTTAGTTAATGATGGTTATAAAAAAAATAAAAGCTGTTTTATACAAACTGGTACTTGCTCCTTATTACAGGCTTTATTTTGCGGGCTTTGGCAGTAATTCCAAAATACTTAAACCTACCGCTATCGATGGACCAAAGCGGATCTTTATTGGCAATAACGTACTTATTTCCTGCTACAGCTGGCTGGCAGCCAACCCGCTTACGGGCAATGATCAATGCAAATTGATCATAGGTGATGGAACCTATATTGGCCGCTTCGCTCATATATATGCTACTTCAAAAATTGAGATTGGTAAAAAGGTTTTAATTGCTGATAAAGTGTACATCAGCGACAATCTGCATGGCCATCAAAATATCAGTTTGCCGGTGATCGATCAACCAATAGTGCAGGCTAATGAAGTGTTTATAGGTGATGGGGCCTGGCTTGGTGAAAATGTTTGCATAGTAGGGGCAAGCGTTGGTAAAAATTCTGTGATCGGCGCCAATGCAGTAGTTACCAAAGATATTCCTGACCATTGTATAGCAGTTGGTATACCGGCGCAGATCATTAAACGGTATAATTTTGAGATCAATGATTGGCAAAAAACCAATGAATCAGGGGAATTCATATAAATAAAAATGCAACATAAAAAAATACTTATTACCGGTGGCGCAGGTTTTATAGGCTCTAATTTAGCGCTGCGCCTGGTAAGCGAGGGTTGTGATGTAACGGTACTTGATAACTTATCTCCGCAAATACATGGCAGCGATCCGGTTTCAACTTCACCTTTATACATTTCCATACAGGATAAGGTCAACTTTATTAAAGGCGATGTAAGGTCATATGATGACTGGGTAAAAGCAATTGCGGAAAATGAGGTTATAGTTCATCTTGCTGCCGAAACCGGTACGGGACAATCGATGTACCAGATCGATCATTATACGAAAAGCAATATAGGCGGGACAGCTTTGATGCTTGACATAATAACGAATACGACAAACAAAGTAAAAAAGGTAGTGGTGGCTTCATCACGGGCTATTTATGGTGAAGGAAAATACCTGTCAGATGAATTAGGTATAATTTACCCGGTACAAAGAAAAAGCCAGGACATGGACAAAGGAAACTTTGAAGTAACCTGCCCGGGCAGCAGCAGTTTAAAACTGATGGCTACCGACGAAGATTCAAAAATTCATCCTACCAGTATCTATGGCATTACCAAGCAAACACAGGAGCAAATGGTATTGGTAGCCTGTGCAGCGAAAGGTATTTCTGCCATAGCTTTTCGCTACCAGAATGTATATGGGCCGGGACAATCGCTGAGCAATCCTTATACCGGCATCCTGTCTATTTTTTCAACACAAATAAAAAATGGCCTGCCTATAAATATTTTTGAAGATGGGATGGAGAGCAGGGATTTTGTTTTTATAGATGATGTGGTGAGCGCCACCATACTGGGGATAGAGCATGATAATGCCGGCATTAATGTATTCAATGTGGGGCATGGCGTAGCTACAACCGTGCTGGAAGTTGCCCAAACGCTGATGAATAATTACGATCGTGAAGTACCTTTAACGGTTACCGGTAATTACCGGATCGGTGATATCCGTCATAACTATGCCGACCTGTCTAAAATAAAAAATGAACTTGGCTTTCAACCTGAAATTTCCTTTGCTGCAGGCATACAACAATTTTGCAATTGGGTGAATGGTCAGCAGCTTCAGCAAAGCCAGTATGATAGCTCTCTTGATGAGATGAAACAAAAAGGTTTATTCCGGTAATTTATCTTTAAACTGAAAGAAAGTGTTAATATCTATATGTATCCCCACCTATAACAGTGGCGCCAAACTGGAAAGATTACTTGATTCCATCCGCATACAAAGCTTTACCGGTTACGAGATCGTCATCAGCGATGACAGCACTGATAATGGTGTAAAAGAGATCATTGACCAAAAGTACCATGATATGGGGATACGGTATTATCATAATGACATACCGCTGGGTACACCCGCAAACTGGAACAATGCATTATCCAAAATAAAAGGAGACTGGATAAAAATGATGCACCACGATGACTGGTTCATGGATGAAAATGCCCTGCAGGTATTTGTTGATCATATTGGTAAAGACCCCGCTGCCAAACTCATTTTCTGTGCTTTTAAAAATATCAATACTGATAATGATTCTTCTTCAGCAGGAACTGTCAGCGTAACCGAACTTTTCTTATTAAAACAGAATTACCTGAATTTGTATAAGAATTTTATCGGTAATCCAAGCTGCACATTGGTAAGTAGTGCATTAATGCCCTATGAATATGATAAACGTATAAAGTGGCTGATCGATTTTGATTTTTATACCTGGTATTTCCAGAAAGAGAAAAAATTTATTTATATAAACAAGCCACTAATTGCGTTCAGGATACATTCAGGCCAGGTGACTGCACAATCGCAAAAAAATCCCGCTGTGGAAATTCCCGAGAGTTTTTTATTAATTGAAAAATATGGTATCGGTATTCTCAAAAATATCTTTGTGTATGATTTTTTTTGGAGAATGTACAGGAACCTGGGAATAAGGAGTATTGCTCAGCTGGAAGGTTACCTGGGCCATGGTTGTAATTACCAGGCCATTTCGGATATGATAAGCTGGCAAAATAAGTTATCACTGTCGCTTTTGCAAAAAGGGTATTTATCAAAGCCGTTAATGGGGCTGGCATACCTGAACAACAAACTCCACAAGAATTAATGTCAGCCTTTTAGGAAAGTATTCATTTTTTTTGCAAAGACCGTTATGTCAAAATGATCTGCTGCATATTTCCGGCAATTGATTGATAATTCCTTGTGGAGCACCTGATCGGAAAGTAATATTTTTATTTTATCAATGCCCTGTTGTACAACCATATCTTCA
This sequence comes from Ferruginibacter sp., assembly GCA_039926045.1. GTDB lineage: Bacteria > Bacteroidota > Bacteroidia > Chitinophagales > Chitinophagaceae > Ferruginibacter. The sequence goes on along the minus strand of JBDSXS010000058.1, from coordinate 7,277 downwards.
TTTTTAATTTCCTGGATCAGTAACGAATTAACCCGGTCTTTCAGGTGTGTTTTATTGCCTTCCAGGGCTGTCACTACAGGGATACATCCATTTGCCATTCCTTCTTTAATAACCATCGGAAATCCTTCGTATGCAGAGGTAAGGAGTATGATGTGGCAATCCTGGTAAATGGTATGCATTATTTTTTCATCACTTACCAATCCGTGAAGTGTAGAGTTCCTGGCCACAGAATCAGACAGGTCGCTTTCCATATTACCAGCGAAATGAAATTCTACGGGTGCCTTTTCAGATAGAAAATATGCTGCTATCCTGCTGATCAGCCAGACTCTTTTTTGACTGCCCCCACGGCCGGCATAAAGTACTTTAAGCGGCTTTGTAAAAGATTTATCAAAAATGGGAGGGATAATTACCCCGGTTTCAATAAAATATAACCTTTCTAAATACGAGTTTGCTACTTTATATTCAGCATATTGTTTTTTGATATTTTCAATTGTGTGCCTGTCAATGAGCATCCTGAATGACAGGTGAGCGTGATTGGCCAGTCCAAAAAATTCCATGCCCTTTTTTCCATAAGTAAAGTTGTGTAGAAGCTCTGTTTTGATGGAACTCTTTTTTATAAAAGGAAGCATGTCGTAAAAAAAAGTACTATTGGAACTAAACACGTGAGCTTTATCATGTCGGTTGATATAGAAACTCCAGTAGTGTACAGAAAATAACCTGAATAAAAGATTGTCGCACCAGAAGTGGATATCACTGCTTTCTGTATTCGGGACTGAATAGAATAATTCCTTTAGGGTATCATCCATTGATCTCCGGGTGAAATATACCTGTTTAGGTATATTGCTTACGCTGTTCAAAATGTCAATAAAAACCCGTTGTGCGCCTCCCAAAGCATACCTGTCAAAGAAAAAGAAAAGATGTGAACTGTTTTTTTTTCTTAGCAAGACAAAAGGATACAGTAAAACCAGGGCAAATGGGTAACTGCAGAAAAGGAGTATTTTAAAAATCTTGATCTTAGTGAGGTTGTGCATAAAAAACAAAAATAAGGTTATCGCTATAAACGGGATAATATTCTGCCGTCAACCTGGTCAAGGCATATTTTTCAAAGCCTTTTCTGCTACAGCGCCCCAGTAAAACTCAGCAAAAAATGCGGGGGGGATCTGTGCATTTGTATCTACACTAAACAATGCCTCTGAAAACCCCTGCCAATCATTATCTTCAACGATCACCAGTTTTTCTCCCGTAATATTTTTATTGATGCCAATAGCGCCACTTTTTGTACTTACAACCGAAAGATTATTTCCAAGTGCTTCAACCACTTTGGTCTTTATACCACCCCCAGTTATTACCGGGTTAAGAAAAATATCGCAGCCCCTGAAATAAAGGTTGATGTCATCAACAAAACCGGCATATATGATATTATTATTCTGGTGATCAATCAACCCATTATATGAAGCAGGGAGTTTATTGCCGCAAATTATGATCTTGTATTTAAAATCTGCATTGGCCAAAAGCAGGGGGTTGATCTTTTCAAGAATGATATCCAACGCATCCAGGTTTGGTGTATAACCTAATGTGCCATTAAAGAGCAATATTTTTTCCCCTGCTGTGATCTTATATATGCTGCAGATCTCCTCCTTTGCCGAATGTTTATCTGCCGGCAGCGGCGCTTCGCTTAATTCAAAACCATATGTTATGGTTGTACATTTTTGGGGATCGAGTTTGAAATTCTTAATAGCAAAATTCCGGTCATCATCGTGAATAAAAAAATTATGATCTGCATTCTGGTGCGTATGCTTTTCATAATGCCATAAAATACCCCACCACCATTTGCCCATACTTTTAAATCGAAGCGATTCAATATTGTGAGAATGAATGATCAGTTTTATCCTGCAAAACCATTTTAATAAAACACCAAGCCACCCATAATAGGGGTGCTCAACTACCAGGTGTGTGATATGCTCTTCCCGGATAATGCGGCTTAAAGTAAAAAAGTAAAAAGGATTGATGTACCGTGCGGAACTGTTGCTTAAAATGTTTTTTATAGGATAGGGCTCCGAAGATACCTGGGCATTGTCTTTAGTGGTGATGCAACACAGATCAACATGCCTGCTTAAGTAGCGGTTGAAAAAAGCAATACCTTTTTGCCCCCCCATATCCGGGGGTAAAAATTTATAAGAAATAAGACTTAAAACTTTTACAGGTTTATTACTCATGATCATTGCTGGCTACTACATTAACAAAAGGAGAAAACCAATAACCTTTTTTGCCGGCAAATTTTATAACGCTGTTCAACAGACCGGTGATAAAATTTACCAAAGCGTATTTATAGTGGGTGTCCCAGAAGCCGGCGGTATACCCGGCCTTAAATCCCGCCTGCTGTATTATGGTTATATAGTTGCCACGTGTTATTAAATTTTCGGCCCATACACCTGTTCGGCAATCGCAGGTATTCGTGCGTAAGAATTCAACAGCCGGGATAGGTTGTTTTTTAAAATAGAAATCTACCGCATTGCTGAAATCAGCAAATGCCCTTCCACGTGTTATTCGCACCAACTCCTGCAGATCTGATGCATTGACGCCCGGTACCAATTCTGTAATAAAGGTCTCACGCTGTTTTCTAAATTGCAGCCTTTCTACTTTTGCATGATATAAAATGTGTTTTAACCGAACAGCCGGGTTGTGAAAGTTTGCTGTGGTTGTGGCATAGCAAAGGCTTGTAATACCCGATTGATAAAGCGTAGCATAGAAAGCCCTGAGGTTGTATATATGTTCTGCTACGTTACGGGAGGCGATAATGTCTATATGCACATTATTTTTTTTTGCATAGTCAACAACGGCATCAATATCGCCCGAAATAAAATCATTGATGGAAATACCGAGCCGCCTGCAGATCGTTTGTGCAAAACCGGCCCACTTAGGAAAATAATCATTAAAATAAACCTGTTTAAATCCAACGAGCCCGGCCAGTAAAAAAAGTGTGCCCAGGCCCGCACCATAATCCATGAAAATAACCTGCGGTATTGGTTTATTTATTTTTTTTACTGATTGATAAATGATATCAGCACTGCTTTGTACCGAAAAGAACAAACGGCTACCCGTATGATGGGCATTGAAATAATATTTACCAAACTCATCAATATCAGTGTCGCTGATATCAAGTACTGCCAGTTGTTGATACAAATGGTTAGCCCAGTTATTAATTAACCGGGCTTTTTCATCATTTATTTTCAGGAATGTATGTTGTTGTATATCCAATAGGTCTATGGTGATTTTGTTTCAACTGTTGATTTCTTACCGATCCTCCAGGCCATGAACAGGCAAAGCAAAACAAAGAATATGGCAAACAGGTGTGTGTACCTGGAAATGGCTTCACCGGTTTTTACCGAAGGTGGATCAAAAATAAAATCTATCGTATGCTTTCCGGCTGGTATGGCAAGTCCACGCAATGCATAATCGGTTTTGCAATAAGCTGTTTTCTTTCCGTCGATATAAACATTCCAGCCGTGCGGATAATAAATTTCGCTGAACACTGCAAACTGATTCGTGGCTCCATTAAATTCATATTTTATTTCATCATTATCATTCCTGATCAATTTAATATAGGCTGAAGAATCATAAACGGGGTTGAAGGGAACAGCTGACTTAAAACGCTCATCTACAAATGCAACAGTTGTTGGGTCAAATGTATCCAATGCATTCATCTCTTCATCAGCATTTTTAACAAATCTTACTTCCTTAACCAACCAGCAATTGCCCAATGCATAAGGATTCAGCAGTGCCTGGGTTTGTTTAGGATCCTGCTGATCGGGTACGATCACATATTTCATGTTCAGCATATTCAAAACGGGAAAGCTGTCTTTGGCTGTCTGGTTCGTTGCCCATGCCTGGATATTTTTATATATCTGCTTTTCAATAAGATCCTGGTAAAGGCCCAGTTTAGCAGGGCTGTAACCACCAATGGTGTTGTGTTTATAAGATGCAATGGCATCATTGAATGAATTACCTATATCAAATTGGTAACCGTTGCCGCCAGCAAATGCCAGGTTAAGAACCCTGTAATAACCCGTATCAGTTTTGAGTTGCAGGTCAGCTTTTGTATCTGCGTAACTATATTCGAGTTCCGACTGATCCACAAAATTTTCTTCTTTTAAATATCTTTTACTTACGCCCAGCAGGTCAATGATGGTAAACAGGATCAGGATGGCGCAAACAATGGCGGGTTTTATTTTGTATTTAGCGTACAGGAAAAGTGTGGTTATGAGCACCAATATAAACCCAAGACTGCGCCACATATCGCTTAGATAAAATGCCTGGCGGTCGCTTTTTAATGCCGTGAAATAACTTCGTAAAAAATCAGCATTCTGCCCCTGTAATTTACCGGTGATGTCTTTACGCATGTCGGTTGTAGCCGTATTGGTAAAATCAGAAAAGAAATAGAACAGCACAAGCACTGCTGCAGTAGCCCCGGTGATGTACAGGCATTTTTTAAAGAGTTGCCATAATTTTTCTTTTTCTGTTTTAAACAAAAATTCGTTCAGGAATATCACGCCTAATAATGGTGCAGAAAGCTGGGGTATGACCAGCGCCATGGATGGCGCCCTGAATTTTTTGTAAAAAGGAAGGTGGTCAAAAAGAAAATAATTTATTGATTCCAAATTCTTACCCCAGGCCAGTACAATCCCAAAAATAGTAATGGCAATCAACCACCACCTGTGTTCGCTCTTTGACAGGAAAGCGCCAAATAAGAATAGTAAGCAAACTATTGCTCCAAGGTAAACTGTGCCTTGCGTACTTGCCAGTTCACCCCAATACATGGGAGAAGACTGAGCCACCTCCTGCGCAAGCCCTTGAGGAAGCTTTTGCGCATTTTCCTGTAAAACTTCTATAGCTTTTGAATCCTCTTTTAGCCCTTCTGAAGAACTTCCGCCAAAAGCATTGGGTACCAACAGGGTCATTGTTTCGGCCTTGCCATAACTCCACCTAAAAGCGTAATCCTTATCAAGCCCGCCCTTAGTTGCATTCTTTGTATCCTTTTGTGTGAGCTCGCTTCGCCCACCACGCATGGTTTCTTTACTGAACTCATACGTGGGCCAGTAAAGTATGGCTACAGCACCCAATATTACAGCACCCATGCCGATACTTAGCAAAGACGAGATGGCCAGGTGTTTCATCTTTTTTTCTTTGATGCACTTTACAATGAATGGGATGGTCATGAATACCGCTATCAATAAAGTATAATAAACGATCTGCTGGTGACTTTGCCCTAACAGCATGATGCCTGCTGTTACCAGCACAGCACAACCCAACCAATATTTTTGTTTGAATATTAATTGAAGTCCTGCCAGCACAGCAGGGGCGTAGGCCATCGACATGAGCTTGGTATCATGTCCGCCGGCAATTAATACGGGATTATAGGAACAGTAACTATACGCAATGGCTCCCAGTATACTTATCCATGGATTAACACCGATAACTATACAAAGCAGGTAAAAACATAATGAAGCAATGAACAGGTAAAACACTGGCCTTGGCAACCCCAGCGACAGGACCTTTTCAACCTGCCATACATTAATATTCATAGGATCTTTAGGTCCGAGTGAGATCTGGTAAGCGGGCATACCACCCATCATGCTATTTGTCCATTTTGGAAAATGGCCATGCTTTTCCTTATATTCAAACGATTGTTGGGCCATTGCCCTCCACTGAATAACATCATTTTGTTGTACTACTTTTCCTTCCAAAGCAGGTTTGTTCAAAAATATAGACAGTAATAAGAAAATGATCACTGCCACCAGGTGTGGTAATAACTGCTTAAAATTGATTTGCTTCATAATTAGTTTTTGCTTCGGCAAAATAATGCTAAAAAATTAAAAGATGCTGATAAAAAAAGCCACCGGTTAAAGTGGCTTCTAAAATCTAATAAATTATTATTAATTGCCCATTCCCTGTTGTGCATTTTGCATATTCTCCATTTCACCTTTCATGCTTTTCTTTTTAAACAACGAAACGTCGATTTTTCCAAAGCGGTAGTTAAAGTTCAGCCGTAAAACCTGTGGGTCTCTGCGGCGGCTGTTGTCTTGCACAAAATATTGCGATTCTGAATGGGTGGCGTATAATTTGGTTCTGAAAATATCATTCATTTGTAAAGTTAATGATGCTGCCTTATTTTTCAGGAACTCTTTTTTAATGGCAATATCTACTCCATAATTTGGTTTGATATATCCCTGTGCTCCAATTTGAGAACCACCAAACATCATCATCCCGCCGCCTCCACCGCCGCCCCTGCTGCTGGGGGGGAGGATAGTCTTAGCCTGGTAATCGCCTGATAATTGAATAGAGAAATTCTTAGGCAATGTAAATGAATTGTTTATTTTTCCGAACATGCTGAATTGGGAATTGTTTGCGCCGCCTGCCAATACACCAGCTTTTAAAGTAGAATTATACAGGTTTACATTGGCTGTAAAATCCCACCATTTGGTTAATTTGGTTTTTGTGGTTAACTCCATGCCTACATTATAACTTGTATTTGCATTGGCATAAGTGCTAATCAACACAGTATCTGGCTTTGGGTAATTGGTTGCGGTATCCGGATTTTTATCTCTGAACTGGTAATTGGTAATTAAATGATTGGTGTTCTTTAAATAAACCGTAGCTAAAAAACTGGTTTTGGCCGATAACTGGTTTTGATAAGAGAGTTCGGCCAGGTTTGTAAACTCAGGAATCAAGTTTGGATTACCAATTGATAAGTTTAAAGGATCTGAAATATCATAATTAGGAATTAACTGAAAAAAGTTAGGCCTGTTTATTTTGCGTGAATAATTTAACTGTATATCAGATTTGTCATTCAACTTATACGTGAGGAATAAACTGGGGAACAAACTGAAAGGGTAGTCATTCTTAAATTTCTTACCGGTGCTTTTAAGTGTTCCGGTATAACTGGAACTCTCTGCACGCAATCCCAACTGGTAAGTAAAGTTTTTTATTTTTTGAGAAAAAGTTGTGTATGCAGCATACACCTGGTCGGTAAATTCATAATCATTGCTAAAACCAGGAACTATAATATATTTTCCCGTTCCGTCCCGCAGGAAATTTGAAGAAGAGCTAACAAAATTTCTCACAGCCCCTCTTATACCCATTTCAAGTTTAAGCTTTTCTGATATCGGATTTACAAAATCAGTTTGGGCTGTAAAATATTTAGTTGTGCCTCCTCCATTGGTACGTTCAATTATTGGAGCAGTTTTAGCACTATTATTGGGATAAAAATATTGCGAATT